>JAHAWW010000003.1 GCA_018383375.1 Prevotellamassilia sp.
CCGGACTCCATGATGTCGAAACCTTTCTGGAAGTCGTCTACAGGGAAACGGTGGGTGATGACGGGCGAGAGATTGATGCCCGAAACGAGCATCTGCTCCATCTTGTACCATGTTTCCCACATCTCACGGCCATAGATGCCCTTGATGGTGAGAGCCTTGAAGATGATTTCACTCCAATCGACGGTGGTGGTGGGAGGCAGGATGCCGAGCTGGGCAATTTTCGAACCGTTGTACATATGTGCAACCATTTCGCGGAAGGCCACGGGAGCTCCCGACATCTCAAGACCTACGTCGAACCCACGGATGCCGAGTTGTTCCATAACCTGTTCGAGGCTTTCGCCGTTGCGGGCATTGACCGTTGCGGTTGCGCCCATCTTTTTGGCAATGTCGAGACGATAGTCGCTGAGGTCGGTCACCACGATGTTTTTGGCTCCGGCAAATCGAGCTATGGCGGTGGCCATGGTGCCGATGAGGCCGGCTCCGGTGATCAAGACGTCTTCGCCGAGGAGGGGGAAAGAGAGGGCGGTGTGTGTGGCGTTGCCGAAGGGGTCCATAATGGCAGCCATATCGTCAGAGATGCGGGGGTCGAGCTTGACCACATTGCTCTCGGGGATGCAGAGGTATTCGGCAAAGGCACCATCGCGATTGACGCCGACACCGATGCTGTTTTCGCAGATGTGTTGGAGACCACGGCGGCAGTTGCGGCAGTGACCGCAAGCTATGTGGCCTTCGCCGGTGACACGGTCGCCCACTTTAATGTTGCGTACACCGATGCCCACTTGCTCTACAATGCCGACATACTCGTGGCCAATGGTCATCGGGGTTTTGATGGTTTTTTGGCTCCATTCGTCCCACTTGTAGATGTGGAGGTCGGTGCCGCAAATGGCTGTTTTCTTAATTTTGATGAGCACATCGTTGACGCCCACTTCGGGCACAGGCACATCTTCCATCCAGATGCCCTTCATGGGCTCTTTCTTGACTAATGCTTTCATGTTGTGTGGTATATTTGAGGTCGTAGTAGTTTGGACGATATAATGATTGGAAAGGTGTAAGGCTATCTGCCTGGGGGGTGTTTTTCCGTATGCAAAATTCCTGCAAGAATTTGAGATAAGCAAACATTTGGGGCGTTTTTTTATCACTTAAAACAAGAAAGTCTCTCATATCATAATTGATACGAGAGACTTTAATTGGTGTTGTTCCACTCCGACTCGAACGGGGACTGAGAGAACCAAAAACTCTAGTGCTAACCATTACACCATGGAACAATCCGCTTGTTGCTTCGTTAGAAGACGCTGCAAAAGTAGAAATTATTTTCCATTCTGCAAAGGAATGTGGTGTTTTTCTGTTTTTTGCGTGCGTATTGGGAGGCTTTTGGGGTGCTATTCCTCGTTGTCTTCGGCGGTATGGAGTGCTTGAATGTTGCGGGTCAGACCCTCGAACCCGGCTCTTTTGACGGCGCTCCCTTTGAAGAGTCGGCGATAGTCTTCGATGGTGAGGCTTTGCCAGTTTGTCGCGGTCATTTGCTTGAGTTGGGTTTTGGGTTGGAAGTCTTTTTCGGCAGTGGCCGGGGCAAAACGGTTCCATGGGCAGGCTTCGGCACAGCGGTCGCAGCCATAAAAGCAACTGCCCATTTTTGAGCCGGTGCCGATGGGGAGCTCGCCGCGGTGTTCGATGGTGAGGTATGACAGGCAGCGGCGGGCATCGAGTGTGCCGTCGCCCATTAGTGCGCCTGTGGGACAGGCATCTATGCAGCGGCGACATTCGCCACAGCGTCCTGTGGTTGGTTGGTCGTAATGGTCGGCAGGATGGATGAGCACGAGCTCGCCCAGAAAGAAGTAGGTGCCGGCTCCGGGAATGATAAACTGCCCAGACCGTCCGGGCCAGCCGAGTCCACATTGTTTGGCCCAATAGCGTTCGTCTATGGGGGCGGTGTCGCAAAAAATTCGCCCATCGACATAATCTTGCAACCCGAGCGCAGCCATAAGTGCCTTGAGACGTTCGCGCATCACGTCGTGATAGTCGCGCCCACGGGCATAACGGGCCAGACTGACGGCTCCGCCGGCCTGGCTGTCGGGAAGATAATAGCCCAAAGCTACGGAGACGATGGTTTGTGCGCCCTCTACCAGGAGGCAGGGGTTGAGGCGTTTTTCAAGATTGTTTTCAATCCAAGCCATATCGGCTTGATGCCCACCGGCAAGCCAGGCTTTGTAGCGACGGGCATATTCTTCGTCGAGTGGAGCTGCAGGGGCAATGCCCGCAGCATAAAAGCCGAGGCGTTTGGCCTCGGCTTTTATTTGGTCTGAATGAAGCATGATGTGATGGCTCATGTGGTGTGGGCGTTGCTTTTAATCAAACACCTTGAAACTGTAGCCTTGCGATTGCAGCCATTCGATGGCGCGTGGCAGGGCATAGAGCAGTTTGTCGTGGCTCTTGACGGAGTCGTGGAAGGTGATGATGCTACCCGGTCGGGCATAGCGGCGGATGTTGAGCAAAACATCGCGGCCGTTGAGGCGTGTGGAATAGTCGCGTGTGACAAGGTCCCACATGACGATGCGGTAGCGTTGCTTCACTGCAGCATATTGCTCCCATTTCATCCATCCGTGTGGTGGGCGGAAGAGGTTTGTCCGGAGATAGACATTGGCCTTGTCCACGTTGCGCACATAGCTGCTGATGCCGTGTCGGAGTCCTCCGATGTGGTTGAAGGTATGGTTGCCCAGCCGGTGACCTCGAGCTTTGACCATCTTAAACTCCTCGGGGTGTTTGCGGATGTTGTCTCCCACCATAAAGAAGGTGGCTTTGATGCCGTAGTGGTCGAGCACGTCAAGCACCCACGGTGTGACTTCGGGGATGGGGCCATCGTCGAAGGTGAGATAGACGGCTCGTTCGTTGGGGTTCATGCGCCAGAGGGCATGAGGATAGAGCCATCTGAGAAACTTGGCGGGCTGTTCGATAATCATGGCTTAGAAGTCGCCCAGGCCATCGCCATTCCCGCCCAAGTCGATGGTGGGGAGAGACGACGGTTGATTATAGTTTTGCTCGAGGTTGTTGTAGATGGTCTGAACGAGGCTCAGTGCTTCAGATTGAGCAGCCAGACGAGCTATCTTGGCCCGTGTGTCTTTATCGAATTTGTCTTGGATTTCCAATATACGGTAGAGCACAGAGAGTTTGCCTCTGAACTTTTCCATCATGTGGGCTTGGCGCTCTTCGTTCAGGGTGTTGCCCCAATTGAGGTAGTCGTGAGCTGCCCCAAAGATGGCGAGGGCCACTCGGCTGGCTTCTTTGGTGTTGCCCACGCCCAGCCATGCCGTGACGACATCGGTGTCGTAGTCGTCGTAGGGGATGTTTTCGGGCGGCAACACTTGTTTGCACTTTTCGAGTGCTTTGCGAGCCTTGTCGGTCTTGCCTTCATTCAGGAGTTGCTTGACGAGGAGGATGAACATATTGCGGTGGGTGGAGCACATGCGCATCACGGTTTCGTCAAGATAGATGTTTTTGGTCGCCACATTGCCATATTTGAAGCGGTTCATCATATTGTCGTACATCTTTTCGCTGTCGATGACCAAATTGGGTCGGCCGTCGGCCGTACGGGCATGGCGGAATGGCGTGAGGCGATAGGCCAAACCTTCAAGCACGAGGTAGTCGCCCAAGCCGGCATAGTTGCTGTTGGTCAAGTCGCCCCCCAGTGTGACTGACATATAGATGGGGCGTTTCCAATCGTTGCGGGCCACCATCTCATAGACCATCATCTGGCTCTTGGTCACACTGTTGCCGAAGTGGATGGTGATGTAGTCGGGGATGCTGTCTTTGCCTCCAAGCAGTGTGGTGCCTTGAGCGATGACGGCTTGTTTGTTGACGGGTACCATCACAGAGTCGGTCGGGATGACACCGGGTTGTCCTTTGGCAATACGCCCACGAACGTAGTGGTCGATGATATATTTTAAGTCGTAGGTGTTGACGCCCGTGCGCTGTTTGATGGCGTCAAGTTCGCTTCGCATCTCAGGTTTTACCTCAAAATAATCAAAGCCTTTACCGCGGTTGTCGACATATTCATAGCGACTCCAAGCAATGGGCAGGGGCGCAGATTCATAGGCTTGCCGTTTCATCTGATCAGTGTACCAGTCGGTCTGCAAATAACTGAGGTTGCAGACGCGGGCGTCGGTGCGTTTGCCCTCCACCTCTTGAGCATACCAAAGCGGGAAGGTGTCGTTGTCGCCATTGGTGAAGATGATGGGCATATTGTCTTCGGGCAAGGTGTTGAGATAGTTAAGGCCGAAGTCGCGACAAGCATAGCGTCCGGAGCGGTCGTGGTCGTCCCACGTCTGGCTCACCATCTGAATGGGCACGAGCAGTGACAATGCCGACACGCTGACAGATACCGGCAGCGGTTTGTTTTTCACCAACTTGTTGAGCCAGTCGCCCAAAGCCATTGCACCCAGACCAATCCAGATGGCAAAGGCGTAGAAGGAGCCTGCATAGGCATAGTCGCGCTCACGAGGCTGACTGGGCGTTTGGTTGAGATACATCACAATGGCCAGTCCGGTCATGAAGAAGAGGAAGAACACCACCCAGAACTGCTGTATGCCTCGTTGGCCCTTGAAAGCTTGCCAGAAAAGGCCGAGTAGACCCAACAACAAGGGCAGACAATAAAATGCGTTGTGGCCTTTGTTGTCTTTAAGGTCGTTGGGCAGTTTGCTTTGGTCGCCATACAGCCAGTTGTCGATAAACGAGAAACCGGTAATCCAATTGCCGTTGTCTGGATTGCCGTGGCCTTGTATGTCGTTTTGTCGTCCGGCAAAGTTCCACATGAAATAGCGCCAATACATGAAGTTCACCTGATAAGAGGTGAAGAAACGTATGTTGTCCCATTGTGACGGCATCTGTCCCTCGCCGCTCATTTTTTCGCCGGCCGAGGTGGTCCATGTGGCGTCGACATCGTGCATGGTGATGTCGCCCATCCACTGCTGATAGTGGCTGGCGTGGCCGCCTGAGTGCATACGTGGGAACAGCATCTTCATCGCGCCGGGATATTCCAAACCGTCGTTGGTTTCCATATGGTCGTAGCGGTCGGGCTCGTTGGAATCTTGCTTTTCATGGCGCACCACAGCTTCCGATTTCTTGACCATATACATATACATCGTTTCGCCGGTCTCTTCGTTAAACACCGGTTCGTAACAAGGCGTTGACGAGAAAGCCGGTCCGTAGAAGAGCGGTGTGTCGCCATATTGCTCACGGCTCAGGTAGGTGCCGAGGGAGAAAATGTCTTCGGGAGAGTTCTGGTCCATCGGCGTGTTTTGTGTCGAACGTATCACGATGACGGCATACGACGAATAGCCAATCATCAGCATCAGCATGCAGAGCAGCGAAGTGTTGAGGAAGCGTTTGCGCAACACATATTGCCCTTTGTGGCGCATTGTCAAGAGCACGGGCAGACCGCATGTGAGCATAAGGCCAATGACGATGGCCATCGTGCTACGGCCCATAAAGAAAGGAATGCCGAGCAAAAGCACCGACAGCGTGTACAACACCACAATGAGTGCACGCCTATTTTTCGTGGTGCTCCAAATAGCAGCAAGCACAATGGCAATCAACAGGAGAATGTAGATGACAAGACCCGTGTTGAAACTCATACCCATCACGTTGACAAAGAAGAGTTCAAACCAGCCACCCACTTTGACAATGCCGGGAACCACACCATAGAGCACGGCCACCACCAGCAACATCGATATGCCCAACGCACAGAGCGAACCCGACGTGTTGGCGTTGGGCTTTTTCTTGAAATAATAGACCAAAGCGATGGCCGGCAGGCAAAGCAGATTGAGCAGGTGGACGCCGATGGAGAGGCCGGTGAGATAGAATATCAATACCAGCCAACGGTCGGAATGAGGCTCGTCGGCATGGTCTTCCCATTTCAAAATAAGCCAAAACACCAAGGCGGTGAACATGGACGAGTAGCCATAAACTTCGCCCTCAACGGCCGAAAACCAGAACGTGTCGCTCCATGTATAGGCCAAGGCACCAGTCAAGCCGGCTCCCATAATGAGCACCGTCTGCCAAGTGTCGGTCACGATGCCGTCTTTGCACACCAGTTTGCGGGCCAAATGCGTGATGGTCCAAAAGAGAAACAAAATACAGAAGGCCGACAGAAGGGCCGACATCACATTGATGCACACGGCAATGTGCTCAGGATTGCTGGTGAAAAGTGTGAAGAAGTTGCCTGTCAGCATAAAGAAAGGTGCGCCGGGCGGGTGGCCCACTTCCAACTTTGAGGCAGTTGTGATGAATTCGGGACAATCCCAGAAACTTGCCGTAGGCTCCACGGTCAGGCAGTAGGTGGTTGCTGCGATGACGAAGGCCAGCCAGCCAAAGATGTTGTTAATGAGCTTATACTGTTTCATGTGAGCAGATTGAAACGACTTGTGTTTTATGGTTTATGCTGTTGAGGCAAATTGGGGCGTAGACACTTTTTAGAGTTTTGGGACTCTTAGTCTCTTAGACTTTTAGTGGCTACGACCTGCAAAAGTAGGCATTTTTTTGTAGTCGGGTGGATTAAGAGCCTGATTTTGTGTTTGGGCCGCTTCGTCTTTTTGTCTCGTAATGCAGCAAGATACACGCATTTTGTGTAATTTTGCACCATAAATATTTATAGGTTTACATCAACATCCCCACACTTTTGAAAACATTTGAAGAATTGGGCGTGTCTGAAAACATTCGACGCGCCATAGCCGAAATGGGCTACGAAAATCCTATGCCTGTGCAGGAGGAAGTTATCCCTTATCTCTTGGGTGTCGGTAACGACGTGATTGCCTTGGCTCAAACCGGAACGGGCAAGACGGCTGCATACGGCCTGCCTGTTTTGCAGAAGGTAGACCCTGCCGACCATCACACACAAGCCATCATCCTCAGTCCTACCCGCGAACTCTGTCTGCAAATTGCCGGCGACCTCAAAGACTATGCCCGCTACATTGACGGCCTCCAGGTTTTGGCCGTCTATGGCGGCTCGAGCATTGAGAGCCAAATACGCAGTCTGCGCAAAGGCGTACAGGTCATCGTGGCCACACCGGGTCGACTCATCGACCTTATGCACCGTGGCGTGGCCAATCTCGATAAGGTAGAAAACGTGGTGCTCGACGAAGCTGACGAGATGCTCAACATGGGTTTCACCGAAAGCATTGACGAAATCCTTGCCGGCGTGCCTGCCGAGCGCAACACCCTTTTGTTTTCTGCCACAATGGGCCGCGAGATTGAGCGCATTGCCAAGAGTTATCTTCACGACTACAAAGAGATTGTGGTGGGGTCGAGAAATGAAGGCGCCGAGAATGTCAACCACATCTACTATCTCGTCCATGCCAAAGATAAATATCCGGCCCTCAAACGTGTGGTGGACTATTATCCCAATATTTATGCCATTATCTTCTGTCGCACACGTCTGGAAACTCAAGAAGTGGCCGACCAACTCATTCGCGACGGCTACAATGCCGAAGCGCTCCACGGCGACCTATCTCAGGCCCAACGCGACCTCACCATGCAGAAGTTTCGCACTCATCGCACCCAGTTGCTCATAGCCACCGACGTGGCCGCCAGAGGTCTCGATGTTGACGAACTCACCCACGTCATTAACTATGGCCTGCCCGAAGATGTGGAGAACTACACCCACCGCTCCGGTCGTACGGGACGTGCAGGTCGACGTGGCACAAGCATATCCATCATTCATATGCGTGAAAAAGGTCGCGTGCGCATCATAGAAAAAGTCATTGGTAAGCAATTTGAGCAGGGAACACTGCCCGAGCCTCAGGAGATTTGCACCAAACAGCTTTATCGCGTCATGGACGAACTCGAGCGCATTGAGGTCGACGATAATCAGATTGCACCTTTCCTCCCCGAGATTTTCCGAAAGCTCGATTGGCTCACTAAAGAAGACCTTGTCAAACGCATCGTTAGCCGTGAGTTTGGTCATTTCCTCGACTATTATGCCAATGCCCCCGAAATTGTGCAGCCAACAAGCAGCAAAAGTGAGCGCGAAGACCGCAAAGCGTCCGGCCGTCAGTCCGGTCGTGGCAAAGATCGTGCCGTCGGCCCCCGCGCTGCCGAACCCGGTTATAAACGCTTGTTTATCAATTTGGGCAAGCGCGACAATTTTTATGCCCGTGAAATCATCAATTTGGTCAATCGCTATGTCAAAGGCAAAGTTCAGATTGGCCGCATAGACCTCACTCCCAACTGCTCTTTCTTTGAGGTGCCTGAAGCCTCGGCCGGCCTCGTGCTTAAAAAGATGTCGAGAGCCATGGTGGGCAACCGTCAGGTGGTCGTGGACGATGCCGACCCTACTGGCGACAAACCCACTCGCCGCGGTTCACGTCGTGACAAGAGCGAAGACCGCCGTCCCTCTCATCGTGCTGCCGATAAGGCTTCAAACGGCCGCCGCAAATATGGTAAAGACGACTGGAAGCAGTTTTTTGAGTAAATACTCTTATATGCTATGAACTTTAAGTCACTCTTGTTTGTGTTCTGCCTGCTGGCCGTTCCTGCCTCAGCCCAGCATTTTCAGCTCAAGGCTGGTGGCGGTCTGTCTACACAGTATGGCGCTGCCCACAGTGTGGGTGCCTATCGTTTTGGCGTGGGCTACGAAATGGAGCTCGACCAGCATTGGAGTGTTTCGCCAGCATTGATGTTTTATGGCAAAGGTTGGAAATCGCCCGATGCCTGGGTTCCGGTCTTGGACGATGGTGGCTTGCCGGTCTTGGACGACGAAGGCAACCAGACTTACAGCTTGATGAGCCGCTCTGTGGCTGCCGGTTATCTCGAACTGCCGCTACTGGTCAACTACTACCATCGTCTGGCCGCTCAGCGTTATTTGGTCTTCTCGGCTGGGCCGTATGTGGCCTATGGCGTGTCGGGGAAAGTCAAGACCAAGGGCGATGCCCGCCGTGTAGGCAGTGAGAAACTGTTTTATGAAGAAAATACTTTCGACATAGACGATGCCCGTCGTTTTGACGCAGGCTTCCAGGTGGCTGCCGGCTATCAGTTTCCGTCCAAAATCACGCTATCGCTCGAGGCCGATTTCGGTTTGGTGCGCTTTGCCCCCGGAGCCGGGCGAAACCTCTCGGCGTTGGTCGGACTCACTTATACGTTTGACTGACGCGAACTTCATCTCTTCAAAATACCCAATTTTTGGTATTGCCGTTTCTGCGGTCTCTTCCTACCTTTGCAGCAGAAACAAAGAGATGTTTTAAGTTTGAATTTTTATAATGAATGTAATGTCCATGTCTTGATGGCCGTTCCTGAAATGGAGCGGCCATCGGCTTTGTATAAGCTATACGCAAAACAAAAGGTTGCAGAAACTCTGCAACCTTGCACTGTATGATTGTAATTGCCTTATTATAATGCCCCTGCTTGATGTAGGGTTTGCGAAGCGAACTCTGCACAACCTTTCCACCTCAGCACGGTTTTATTGCTTCAGGGCCACTATACGTTTGAAACGGTGCCGGCAGTGAAATGAGGCAAGGTGGAATATTGGGCGAGTGCCGTGATGCTCCACACCATAGACGTTATGAAAAAACACCCGTTTCATCGTTTATTCCAAATAAGTGTAACCATAAAGTCCCGAGCGGTAGTTGGAGATAAACTCCTTGCCCTCTTCGTTGGTGATGCGGCCCTCTTTGACGGCCTTGCTCACCCAGCTCTCCAAG
>JAHAWW010000188.1 GCA_018383375.1 Prevotellamassilia sp.
ACCGAAGTATTATAGTCCAATAAATGCACCGTTTATATTTATCTCGCTGCAAAAATACTAATAGATGTCAAGAATTACCCCCCGACTGTTAATTTACAATAATACGCAGTTTTTTAACATTCCGCCGCCGTCTGAGACGATATTGACGGGGCGACACGACCATTATGGCAACCGCTTTTGTCTTTTGCCCAACCACCATTTGGGCTTATCTTTGAGGAAGAGAAAAGAAAGGAGGCCTTTTGAGACCTCTTTTTTTTGTTTTTCAGGGGCTTACGGCGTTACTGACAAGAAAAACCGGGCTAAGGTCAGGAATTTCTGTCACTATGACAAGCGGCAGAAAGTGGCAGAGCGGACATTTTGAGGCCAAATGAAGGGCCGCGAAGCCGCCATCCGCGGGCGAGACAAAATAATGTGGGGCGCCGAAGACGTTTTTTTGTCACGCCGAACCCCGTATTTTGAACACCGCCACGCCGACTGCCGCCAGCCCCAAAGGCGTCCCCACACCGTCACGCCTACACCGGGGCCATGGTAGCGGCTGAAATTGCTCACATAATTTTAGGCCTCATCCCTTAAAAAACTTGTAAATTTGCTCCGTAAAACCAACGGCCTCACGGTCATACTATTCTACCCAACCAAGCCCAGATGGACAAACAGCAAATCCGAAACCGCGTCAACGCCCTGCACCGATGGATGGCAGAAGAACACTACGACGCTTTCATCATTCCCACCACCGACCCACACAACGGCGAATACACGCCCGACCACTGGAAAGCCCGCGAATGGATTACAGGCTTCGACGGCTCGGCAGGATTGGCCGTGATCACACGCAACTGCGCCGCGCTCTGGACCGACTCCCGCTATTATCTGCAAGCCGAAGCGCAACTCGCCGACACGCCTTTCGTGCTCATGAAAGACGGCACGGCCGGCGTGCCCTCACCGACCGAATGGCTCAAAGAGGTATTGCCCGAAGGCTGCGTGGTGAGCTTCTACGGCGAAATGTTCACCGTGGCCATGCGCGACGAACTGGTGGACGGACTGGGCAGCCACTACAAGGTGAGCCCAAGCGACATCGACCCCTTCCGCACCATCTGGCCCGAGCGACCGGCCCTGCCCGAAGACCCGCTCTTCATCGTGCCGACACAACAGGCCGGAGTCTCAGCGGCCGACAAACTGCGCCTGATTTTTGACACGCAGCACGCCATTTGCCCCGAAGCCACCCACTTCATCCTCAACGACCTCTCTGAAATTGCCTGGGCGCTCAACCTGCGCGGTAGCGACATTGCCTACAACCCGCTCTTTGTGAGCTATCTCATCGTGGGCGCACGCCATGCCCTGCTGTGCACCGACCCGGCGCGCATCACACCCGAAATCAAGGTCCATCTGGCCGAGGCCGGCGTGGGACTGGCACGCTACAAGGGCTGGAAAAATTTCATCGACGACGCCGGGCCGACCGACGTGCCGGCTTTTGCCAACACCATGAACGTCAAGGTGGCAGACTATTGCCGCACGCTCGGCGTGCGCCATCACATCATCCCCTGGCAGGTGGACCGTCTGAAGGCCGTCAAAAATGCCACCGAGCAGGCCGGTTTCGACCTGGCCATGGTGCGCGACGGCGTGGCGATGGTGCAATTCTTGCGCTGGCTCGATGAGCACGTGGCCGACGGCACGGTGACGGAGGTGACGGTGGACGAACGCCTCACGGCTTTGAGAGCTGCTCAGACGGGCTACATCGGACTGAGCTTCCCCACGATTGCAGGCTACGGGCCTCACGGCGCCATTGTGCACTATGAAGCCACCCCCGAAACGGCCGCCACGCTTCAGCCCCACGGCTTGCTGCTGCTCGACAGCGGCGCACACTACGACAGCGGCACCACCGACATCACGCGCACCATTGCCCTCGGGCCCGTCAGCGACGAGGAGCGCCGCGTCTACACGCTTGTGCTCAAAGGCCACATCGCCCTGTCGCGCTGCCGCTTCCCCGAAGGGACCAACGGCCTGCAGCTCGACCTGGCCGCACGCTATGCCATGTGGCAAGAGGGCTACGACTTCGGCCATGGCACGGGACACGGCGTGGGACACATCAACACTGTGCACGAAGGACCGCAACAGGTGCGCAAAAACCTGCGCGGCTGCACCACCGTGCCGTTCTGTGCCGGCATGACCATCACCGACGAACCGGGCATTTACGTGGCCGGACGCTTTGGTGTGCGCATCGAAAACACCCTGCTCACCGTCGAGGCAGGCACCACCGACTTCGGGCGGTTCCTCACCTTCAGGCCGCTCACACTCTGCCCCATCGACACGCGCCCCATCGACACGGCCCTGCTGCGCGACGACGAACGCCAATGGCTCAACCAATACCACGCGCACGTTTACACCATACTGATGCCTCATCTCACCGACGAGGCCGACCGACGCTGGCTCAAAGAGGCCACACGCGCCATCTGACGACAACAAAAAATTACTCACATAAAATCATTCAGCAAAAAATGAAAGAAACAATCGAAACAAACGACCAAATGGCAACGCCACGGCACGCCCACCTCACGTGGCCCTTCTGCAAGTACATGCACCTGACGGCAGCCGGAGTGCTCATCGCCACGATGTTGTGGTTCGTGGCAGGCATCATCGTGTTGCTCACCCCCACCCAACCCGGCATTGACGGTCTCCAGATGAGCATGAGCGTGTTGGACTTCCTGCCCACGTGGATACCCTTGTTCGTTGGCTGTGCCGTGTCGGTTTGCTCGGCACTCTATGTGCGCGAAGGTCTGCGCCACGCCGGCTTGGGCCTCAGAGCGTGGATTACGGGTCTGCTCGTCTGCAACCTCTGCATGACCATCACGGGCACCCTCCTGCCCCACGTCATCGTGTCTTTAGACCTTGAGACTTCATCACTCATTGGGGTGGGCCTTTGCGCCTTCTTCTTCATCCTGCCCCTGCTTTGCAACCTCGTGTTCAGTGCCATTCTCGGCATCCGACTGCTGGGCAAAACCACCGGCCGTCTCCACACGCTGGCTCTGACCTACGCCGTGTCGTCGGTAGTGGTGCTGCTCTCAACGGGCATAGGCATCATGCTGTTGCTGGGCGACTGCACCGACACCAAACTCGTCATCGCCATTATCCTTTTGGCTGCAGCGGCCCTGTTCTTCTATCTGCCGGCTGCCGTGGCTGCGTTCTGCTTCTCCTCTCCTGAAGAAGGCGAAAAGCCCAACCGCATTGCCCGCTCTTGGAGTTGGGTGTCTGCCGGCGTGGTTTCGGTGGCCCTTGTGCTCGGCCTTTACGGCCAGTTCTTTATGGAGAAAGTGCCCTTTACCGACGAAATCATATCTGACGACTTGGAGGAAATCCCCATCGACGAATTTATCGAAGAAGAAAGTGATTTTTCGACCGGCGACGAAGGTGCCTTCGACTCTACGATGATTGAGGAACCCGCCGAGGTGACCGCCGAGGAAGAATTTGTCAACTAAGACAAAAACGCGCCTCAACGTGCACACCTTATTATATTATAGGCGTGCCGGATTGGGGGACTCTTCAAAACTTTCCGACAAAACACGACGACAAAGCCCCGACTTTCACGAGCCGGGGCTTGTTGCGTCAAGACGTGTCAATGATTATAGCCACATCGTTGCAACCACGAATGAGGGAAGCGAGATGCGGTGGAGACCCCCACCGACGACGGTGTGGCATTCTTCAGCCTACTCCACGCCGCTGTATTTACGCGGATAGCGGAAATGAATGGCCAAGAGAGCTACGCCGCCCATCAGCATCGGATAAAACAAATAGGGGATAATCCGCACGGGATTGATGCCGGCCAGGCCGGAGGCTATCATCAATTGCGCGCCATAAGGGATGAGACCTTGCACACAACACGAGAACGTGTCGAGCAGACCTGCGCTCTTGCGTGGGTCTACGCCAAAACGTTGGGCAATGCCCTTGGCCAAATGACCCACAGAGAGAATGGCGATGGTGTTGTTGGCCGTGCAAAGATTGGTAAAAGACACCAAGCCTGCAATGGTATATTCTGCACCGCGGCGTGTGTGTATGCGCCGCGTGAGCAAACGCATCAAATAGACAATGCCACCGCCGTGTTTCACCAAGTTCAATAGACCGCCGGCCAAAAGAGACACCGAGATTAAAGGCGCCATCCCCATAATGCCCCGACAAGCATACACGGCCCAGTCGGCAAGGTCGTACGAACCAGTGGCCATCCCCACACCGCCTGTGAGCAGACACCCCACTAACAAGACTATCAAGACGTTGACACCAAACACTGCGAGCAACAACACCGAGAGATAGGGCACAACGCGCAACCAAACGACATCGCCGGCCACTAAGGTCACCTCTTGCTTGCTGCCCATCACGACATACAAAATCAAGGTCAACAACGCCGCCGGTAAGACGATGCGCACATTGGCCCGAAACTTGTCGCGCATGCTGCAGCCCTGGGTGCGCGTGGCCATTATCGTGGTGTCGGAAATAAAAGAGAGGTTGTCGCCAAAGAAAGCACCGCCCACTACTATTGCCACCAACATCGCCACCGGCAGACCGGCCTTGTCGGCCAAGCCACCGGCCACCGGCACCAAAGCGACAATGGTGCCCACCGAAGTGCCCATTGACAACGATATGAAGCAGGCGGCCAAAAACAAACCGGCAAAAATCAAATGCGGCGGCAAAAGGTGGAGAGCCAGGTTGACCGTGGCATCCACTGCGCCCATTTCGCGAGCTGTTTCGGTGAAAGCGCCGGCAAGCACAAAAATCCAGACCATGACCAGCAGGTCGCGATGGGTGGCACCACGCCAGAAACGGCTTGCTTTCGTGGGCAAACGCAAGCCGGGAACGACCATAAGCGCGTAGGCCGAAACGATGAGAAACACCACAACGAGTCCCCATTGACTCACCTCAGACATAAAGCCATAACCCACAAACAGGGCTATGAGCAGGAGCAAGGGCGTGATGGCCATAAAACCATTACGCCGACGGTTACTAAAAATAGTTTGACGTAGACCGGTCATTGTTATTGCTTTTATAGATGTAAATCGGCCGCAGAGGGTCGGCCCAAACGCTGACCTATCGACTGCGACACGACAAAGCCCATGGTCCAAGCGGCTTGTAGGTTGAAACCTCCCGTGACGGCATCCACATCGAGCACCTCGCCGGCCAAATAAAGGCCGGCATGGCGGCGGCTCTCGAGCGTGGCGGGCTGTATCTGGTCTAAAGCAACGCCGCCACAGGTGACAAATTCCTCTTTGTGGGGATTGCGACCGCTGATGGTCAAGGTGTGGCCCGTGAGGCGCGAGGCCAAACGGCGATGGTCTTTGGCACTGAGCGACGACCAACGGCGCTCAGTGCCGATGCCGGTGTGACGGAGCAACGTGTGCCACAAACGCCGCCCTAATGGTTCGGGACAGACACTGCCCACCTGCTTGGCCGCATGGTCTGACGAAAGCCGGCGCAACATCTCGGCGATAGAGGCTTCGCTCTCCTCACCCAGCCAACCCACGACGAGGTCGGCACGATAGGCGTTGTCGTGCAGATGACGCGCGGCGTATGAAGAGAGACGAAGAATGGCCGGACCGCTCACGCCCCAATGGGTGATGAGGAGCGGTCCTTCGGCCTTAAAGCGCGTCCCGGCCAAACGGGTGGTGACGTGGGGCAAAACCATGCCGGAAAGCTCGGCCAAAGGATGGTTTTCAAGCACAAAACTAAACAGAGACGGCACCGGAGGGACCGTTTCTAACGAAAGGGGAGAAAGAAAATCGAGCCGGTTTATCTTCGGACTGCCGCCGGTGGTCACGACAACGATGTCGGCCTCGACAGGCTCTTTGTCTTGAAACGCGATGCGATAACCCGGCGAGAGAGGATGTATGGCCGTGACGGCACAACCTGTGTGAAGGGCCACGCCATGGCGACGCATCAGCCTCAAAAGGGTCTGAACGATGTCGTCGGCCCGCTGTGAGCGCGGGAAAACGCAGTGGTCTTCTTGCGTTACAAGCGGTACGCCTTCCTGCTCAAACCAACGCATCACGTCGCGATGGTCAAAGACTTTGAAGAGACGCTTCAACAGTCGGGCGCCACGCGGATATACAGACTCGGCGCTGCGTACATCGGCAAACGAATTGGTCAAATTGCAGCGGCCTCCACCCGTAACGGCTACCTTGGCCAAAGGGCGGCTGAGACGTTCAAACACGCTGACAGTGGCCTCGGGGCACTGCCGAGCAATGTGCACGGCAGCGAAACAGCCGGCTGCGCCGGCACCAATGATGGCGATGTGCATGACTCTTCTTGTGGGAATAAACAAAGCCGACGTACAAGGGCTGAGGGGTCGATGTGGCCTCTTTGTACGCCGGCTGAAATCTTTGTTAGAACAACTGCATGAGGTGGCAGGTCACTTGTTGAGTTTCCAAGTGGCGCCTTCTTTAGTGTCTTTCACCTCAAAGCCGAGGGCAGCCAGACGGTCGCGGATTTGGTCGCTCGTAGCCCAGTCTTTAGCCGCCTTGGCTTTGGCACGAAGCTCCAGCAACAAGTCGATGGCCTGGCCGAAGCTCTTTTCACGCTCGGCGTTACCGCTCTCTTCGGGCTGCAGGCCGAGGATGTCGAAGGCAAACGTGCGGAACACGCGGCGCAGGGCCTCAAGGCCTTCGGGCGTAATGGTCTGCTGGCGGTCGGCCAACTGGTTGACCGTGCGTGTGGCGTCGAAGAGATGACTGATAACTATGGGCGAGTTGAGGTCGTCGTCGAGTGCAGCGTAGCATTTAGCTTCCAATTCGGCAGCAAATTCTTCACCCAAAACGCCGGTGGCTGTGGCTTCGATGCGGTCGAGGGCGGCGATGGCGTCCATGAGACGGTCGAGACCTTTTTTGGAGGCTTGGAGCGCTTCGTTTGAGAAGTCGACCGTAGAGCGATAGTGAGCCTGAAGGATGAAAAAGCGAATGGTCATCGGGGTGTAAGGCTGCTCGAGCAGGGGATGGTCGCCGGTGAAAAATTGGTCAAGCGTGATGAAGTTGTTGTAGCTCTTGCCCATTTTCTTGCCTGCGATGGTAATCATATTGTTGTGCATCCAATATTTCACCATAGGTTCGCCTTGAGCGGCGACTGCTTGAGCGATTTCACACTCGTGATGAGGAAAGACGAGGTCCATACCACCACCGTGAATGTCGAATTTGGCTCCGAGATATTTGCGGCCCATGGCTGTGCACTCGCAGTGCCAACCGGGGAAACCTTCACTCCACGGCGACGGCCAGCGCATAATGTGCTCGGGCTGTGCTTTCTTCCACAGCGCGAAGTCGGCCTGACGACGTTTCTCGCCCACACCGTCGAGCTCGCGGCTGGCGTCGTGCACATCGTCAAGGTTGCGGCCGGAGAGGATACCATAGTGATGGTCTTTGTTGTATTTTTCCACATCAAAATAGACCGAACCATTCGACTCGTAAGCATAACCATTGTCCATAATTTGCTTCACGAGCTGTTCCTGCTCAATGATGTGGCCCGTGGCGTGGGGCTCAATGCTTGGCGGCAGCACACCGAGGCTTGCCATGGCCTGATTGAAGCGGTTGGTGTAGTATTGCGCCACTTCCATCGGCTCGAGCTGTTCGAGGCGTGCTTTTTTGGCGATTTTGTCTTCGCCTTCGTCGGCATCGTGCTCAAGGTGTCCCACGTCGGTGATGTTGCGCACAAAGCGCACCTTATAACCCAGATGACGCAAATAGCGGAAAAGGAGGTCGAAGGTGATGGCCGGACGAGCGTGGCCCAGATGGGCATCACCGTAGACTGTGGGACCGCAGACATACATGCCGACGTGTCCGGGGTTAATGGGTTCGAACACCTCTTTTTTGCGTGAGAGCGTGTTGTAGATTTGAAGATTGTTTTTAATCATAGCTTTTTGCTGAAACGTCCCAACCTTCCCCCTCATGACCAAACCGCCGCCGACCCATCCGTGGGCCTGCGGCGGCAGTTGATGAGTAGAGTCCTCTTTTATGAAGAGGGAAGGAGATTAGTCGTGAAGTTTGGCTTTGATAAACTCGCGGTTGAGGCGGGCGATATTGGCCACGGTCTCATTCTTGGGGCAGACAGCCTCGCAAGCACGCGTGTTGGTGCAGTTGCCGAAACCGAGTTCGTCCATCTTGGCTACCATTGCCTTGGCGCGCTTAGCTGCTTCGGGGCGTCCCTGAGGCAGGAGGGCAAACTGGCTCACCTTAGAGCTGACGAAGAGCATGGCCGAGCCGTTTTTGCAGGCTGCCACACAGGCGCCGCAACCAATACAGGTGGCGCAGTCCATAGCCTCGTCGGCATCTTGCTTAGGAATGAGAATGGCGTTGGCATCTTGAGGTGCACCGGTGCGCACGGTGATGTAACCACCGGCGGCTTGGATTTTGTCGAAAGCCGAACGGTCTACCATACAGTCTTTGATAACGGGGAAGGCAGCCGAGCGCCAAGGCTCTACGGTGATGACGTCGCCATCGTTGAAGCGGCGCATATAGAGCTGACAGGTGGTGGCGCCGGTAGCGGTCTTGCCGTGGGGCGTACCGTTGATATAGAGCGAGCACATACCGCAGATACCTTCACGGCAGTCGTGGTCAAACACGAACGGTTCTTTGCCTTCGGCCACGAGTTCCTCATTGAGGATGTCGAGCATTTCAAGGAAAGAAGTATCGTCGGGGATGTCCTTCATTTCGCGCATATCGAAGTGACCCGCATCTTTAGGGCCGTTTTGCTTCCAATACTTGAGTGTAAAAGATATGTTCTTTGCCATGGCTTTTTAGTTCTTATAGTTACGTGTTTTCACTTCGATAGCTTCATACTTAAGCGGCTCCTGGTATTTGACGGGGTCTTTGTCTTCGCCCTGATATTCCCAGCAGCTCACATAGAAGCAGTTTTTGTCGTCGCGCTTGGCTTCGCCTTCTTCGGTCTGATGTTCAGAGCGGAAGTGGCCGCCGCAAGACTCTTCGCGGTTGAGGGCATCGATAGCGATGAGCTGACCCATGGTGATGAAGTCGTTGAGACGGAGGGCCTTGTCGAGTTCGATGTTCACGCCGTCGATGTGGGGGATGAACACGTTGGTCTCAAACTCTTTGCGGATTTCCTTGAGTTTGGCCAGAGCGGTTTCGAGGCCTTCTTTCGTACGGGCCATACCCACATATTCCCACATCACGTGACCCAGTTCCTTGTGGATGCTGTCTACAGACTTTTTGCCCTTGATGCCGAGCAGGTGGTTGATGCGTGCTTTCACGGCATCTTCGGTGGCCTTGAATTCGGGCAGGTCGGTAGAGAAGCGGGGTACGGTGATTTGGTCTGAGAGATAGTTTTGGATGGTATAGGGGAGCACGAAGTAGCCGTCGGCCAGACCCTGCATCAGTGCTGAAGCACCGAGGCGGTTGGCACCGTGGTCGGAGAAGTTGCACTCACCGATGGCGAAGAGACCGGGGATGTTGGTCTGCAGTTCGTAGTCTACCCAGAGGCCGCCCATGGTGTAGTGGATGGCGGGATAAATCATCATCGGGTTATAATATTTCTCTCCGTTCACCTCTTTGGCCAGTTCGCCGGGGTTCACGTCGGTGATTTCCTCATACATATCGAAGAGGTTGCCGTAGCGCTGGAGCACCACGTCGATGCCCAGACGGTTGATGGCCTCAGAGAAGTCGAGGAAGACGGCCAGACCGGTGTTGTTCACACCAAAGCCGGCGTCACAACGCTCTTTGGCGGCGCGGCTGGCCACGTCGCGAGGCACGAGGTTACCGAAGGCGGGATAACGGCGCTCGAGATAGTAGTCGCGGTCGGCTTCGGGGATGTCGCTACCCTTGATTTCGCCTTTCTGAAGCTTGATGGCGTCTTCTTTTTTCTTAGGCACCCAGATGCGTCCGTCGTTGCGAAGCGACTCTGACATAAGGGTCAGTTTAGACTGCTTGTCGCCGTGTACGGGGATACAGGTGGGGTGGATTTGCACATAGGCGGGGTTGGCGAAGTATGCGCCTTTGCGATAGGCGGCGATGGCTGCGGAGCAGTTGCAACCCATAGCGTTGGTCGAGAGGAAATAGGTGTTGCCATAACCACCGGTGGCGAGCACCACGGCGTGAGCGGCAAAGCGCTCGATGTTACCGTTGACGAGGTTGCGGGCAATAATACCACGGGCACGTCCGTCAATCATCACCACGTCTTGCATTTCATAGCGGGTGTAGAGTTTGACGGTGCCGGCGTTCACCTGGCACATCAGGGCTGAGTAGGCACCGAGAAGGAGCTGCTGACCGGTTTGGCCTTTGGCATAGAATGTACGGCTCACCTGCACGCCACCGAAGGAGCGGTTGGCAAGCGTACCGCCGTATTCACGGGCAAAGGGCACACCCTGAGCCACACACTGGTCGATGATATTGGCACTCACCTCAGCCAGACGATAAACGTTGGCTTCGCGTGCACGATAGTCGCCACCTTTGACGGTGTCGTAGAAAAGACGGTACACAGAGTCGCCGTCGTTTTGGTAGTTTTTGGCGGCGTTGATACCACCCTGAGCGGCGATGGAGTGTGCGCGACGGGGAGAGTCTTGGATGCAGAAGTTGAGCACTTTGAAGCCCATTTCGCCGAGCGAGGCAGCGGCAGAGGCGCCGGCCAGACCTGTTCCCACGACGATGATGTCGAGCTTGCGCTTATTGGCAGGGTTCACCAGTTTCTGATGAGCTTTATAATTGGTCCATTTTTGAGAAATAGGGCCTTCAGGTATCTTGGAGTCAATCATTGCTTTGAAAGATTAAATGTGATGAGTTAAGGTGTGAGGTCTGTCGGGGATTAGGCTGCGATGCCGCCACAGCAAGTATAGCCGATGGCTACGGCTGCAAAGAGCAACATTACGATGGTGACATAAGCCGTACCGATGGCCTTCCAGCGGCAGAACCAAACCTTGTTGTTGAGGCCAAGCGTCTGGAATGCGCTCCAGAAACCGTGAGTGAGGTGGAACCAAAGGGCCACGAACCACACGAGGTAAATCACGGTGTAGATGGGATTGCTGAAGGTCAAGGCAATGAGTGCAGCGCCGTCGTGGGCCGGAACGTCAGCCACGAAGGCGTAACCACCGTTGACCATCTCGGCAAACATCATGTTGAACCAGAAGTTCCAGAGGTGCAAGAGCAGACCGAGCACGACGATGACGCCGAGCACGAACATGTTTTGCGAAGCCCATTCCACCTTGGCGGGCTTGTCCGTCACGGCGTAGCGGTTTGAGCCACGGGCCTTGCGGTTCTGGAGGGTGAGGATGATGGCATACACAAAGTGAATGACCACAAGCACGGCCAAAGCCACTGTTGCCACCACGGCATACCAATTGGCACCCAGGGCGCTACATACGGTGTTGTAGGCGTCGCCGTCGATGAGGGCAACCACATTCATGCACGCATGAAACGTCAGAAACAGAATGAGCGCAATGCCGGTGACCGACATCAACACCTTCCGTCCAATAGAAGAGTTAGTTAACCACATAAAAGATTTGAATTAAGTTTGATATTAATGTTTGATTTATCCGAGTGATATTTTTTGCACGCTTTAAACAAATTACTGCAAAAATAAAACTTTCACTTTGTTTCTCAAAACGGGCGGGCAAAAAAACTTCTGCCACAGGCAATGGGGCATAAGTTTTTGTCTTTTTCGGCTCTTTGACGAAGTGTTATCTTTGAGGTGAAGAGGTAAGAAGAGACTTCAAATTGAAACTTTTGTCGGCTATTAAAGCATTTACGGGGATAAGGACTGAAAAAGTTGTCCTTATCCCCGTGTCTTTTGTCCTTATCGCCGTCGATGTTTTCCTTAATCGGGGGCGTCGAAAGTGGTTTTCGGTCGCTTTCAAAGGCGTTTGAAAAGGTGTCGAAAGGTTTTGACGAAAAAAATGCCGTTTTTTTGTCACACTCAACCTGCCTATTTAAACATCGGCCGTGTCGCCTTCGGGATGAAGTTCAGCGAAGCGGTGCATGGCTTCGGCGATGACAGGGGCCATGTCGTAGTAGCGGTATTGGGCCAAACGGCCACCAAAGACCACATCCGGTTCGCGCTCTGCCCGCTCGCGATAGGCGGCTGCCAGAGCGTCGTTGCGTGCGTCGTTGACGGGATAGTAAGGCTCGGCTCCCTCATGGTATTCGGCCGAATATTCTTCCGACACCACCGTATGTGAATTGGCATAGACGTCGGCACCGAAGCAGGTGAAGTGTTTGTGCTCGATGACACGCGTGTAAGGCACTTCGGCCGAGGTGTAGTTGACCACGGCATTGCCTTGATAGTTTGGTGTGTGCTCCACTCG
>JAHAWW010000190.1 GCA_018383375.1 Prevotellamassilia sp.
ATGTGAGGCCCTGTTTATATACCCCTAAAATGTTGCCTTTTCCCAATCACCCAATCACACGCTTGTAACGTATTGAAAACGAGTGTGATGTGGTGATTGAACGCTCCAATCACGTTCAGTCACACGGCCGGAAGGTTTCGTGGGCGTCAAACACCGCTTTTTGGTGTTGAAACAGGGGGTGACGTGAGGCCACAGCCTCTTGTGCTGTGATGGATGAGGGGGAAGATAATCCACAAGTGGCACAGACAAAACCGCCCGGACCATTGACGGTCCGGGCGGTCTGTTGGGCGGCCATTGAGGCCGGTTGGGTCATTTATGCCTGGAAGCGCTTGGAGGCGCGGAGCAGGTGGCGGGTCATCGACACCAATTCTTGCAGCTCCTGCAAGGTGTTGAGATAGAGCAGGGCCACTTTTATGTTGCTGTCTTCGCGCTGTATGCGGTCTTGTTGCTTGTGGCGGATTTGCGAGATGTGAGCCTTGATGGCATTGCCCTCAACAAGCAGTTCGTCAGAGTCGGCAAAGTTGCCCGACACAATCATGTCTTGTGAGCGAGAGAGCAGTTTGTCCACATCGTTGAGCACCGGCCGCAGTTCTTCACAGCTTTCGGGCGGCAGTGGATTGAAGTTGTTGTCCACATGCTCCATCACCGGTTCGAGCATACGTTTGAGCGAATAAATAATCTGCGTGGAGTTGTTGCAGCCCAAGTGGAACCAGGTGTTTTTCTCTACGGCCTGCATATAGTCAATCTTGCGCATACCGAGAATTTCCTTGCGGCGATAGCGTTTCCACTTGTTTTTCATTTCGTCGATGGCATGGCCCACGTTGCGCAGGCTGCGGACGTCTTCGTTCATCAGTCCGGAGGTGATGCCGCTCAGGTTTTGGCGTGTGAAGTTGATGAGTTCGGCCTGAGTCTGCGTCACATGTTGTTTGAGCAGTTGCCAAGTCTCGCGCTTGTCGTGACAACGCACCAACTGGCGGAAGAGCGTGTCGACAGTGTCGGTTTCTTGTTTTTTCTTGAATTTGCGGTTGTTGTTGACCAATACCAACACGAGCACGCCGATGAGCAAAATCATTGAGAAGATGCCACCCACGTGGTTGAGCATGGCGATGGTGAAGCTCATGATGAAGGCTGCGCCGGCCGTGATGAACCAGCCGCCGATGACGGTGATGACGCCGGTGATGCGATAGACGGCAGTCTCACGTCCCCAAGCTTTGTCGGCCAGGCTCGTACCCATGGCTACCATAAAGGCCACATAGGTCGTTGAGAGCGGCAACTGGAGCGACGTACCCACCACGATGAGCAGGCCGGCCAGCACCAGATTGACCGAGGCACGCACCAAGTCGAAAGCCACTCCTTCGTCGAGTTCGGCCTCGTCGGTGTTGAAGCGTGTGCCCAGCCAGGCTTTGACACCACGCGGCACAAAGCGGTTGAAGGCCTGTGTGCCGTTGAGCACGCTACGCACAATCTTGCGCGCTATGCGTGAAGAACTGAACACTTCTTCGCCGTCGTCTTGGCGCGACAGGTTGACTGTGGTCTCCACCACCTTGTGGGCTTTTTTGGAGCGGAAGATGGCTATGGTCATAATGGCGCCGGCGGCGATGAGGAACAAGTGTTTCATGGGCAGTGTCGACGCACCCGCCAGCACCGTCATGTGATATCCTTCGGCATTGCTCGTGCCGTGATGGGCCGAAAAGTCGAGATACGACTCCAAGCCGGCCAGCGGCGTACCGATGAAGTTCACCAAGTCGTTGCCCGCAAAGGCCATGGCCAACGAGAATGTGCCAAACAACACGATGACCTTGAATATGTTGATATGGAGCAGGTGTAAGATTTCGGTCAAAACCGTGAACACCACAAGGCCCACCAAGAGAATGGTCATGTGATGGCTTGCCACCCATTCGGCCACGCCGAGCATTTTGAGCAGGTCTGAACCTTTGAGACCACTCACCAGCAGAAAGTAGAAAATGGCCGTCACGCTGATGCCGCCAAAAAGGGCGATGCTCCAACGCAGGTGTTTCTTATAATTAAAGGTGAAAACGATGCGCGTAATCCACATCACCAACAGACCAAACACGAAGGCAATGGCCACCGACAGGAATATGGCAATGATGACCTGCAAGGCTTTGTCGGTGTTGATGAGCTGGTCGTAGGTATAGCTCGAACCGATAATCTTCGACATTGCAATGGCTGAGCTACCACCCAACAGACCAAACACCATCGACACGGTGGTCGACGTGGGCATGCCCAGCGTGTTGAAAATGTCGAGCAGGATGATGTCGGTTGCCGCCACCGACAAGAATATGCACATCACGTCGTCCAGCGAATAATAGGCCGGGGTGAATATGCCATGTCGGGCAATGTCCATCATACCGCTGCTGGTCGAGGCGCCCACAAATATGCCTATGGCGGCCACAATCAAGATGGTGCGGAAACGGGCGGCTTTGGCACCCACCGCAGGGCTCAAAAAGTTTACGGCATCGTTGGCCACACCTACAGACAAATCAAAGGTGGCCAAAATAAAAAGGAATATCAATATTCCAAGATAAATCAAGTCCATGGAGGGCTGTTTTTATAGGCTTGAGAGGCTCAAAAGGCCAAACTTCCACGACAACCGCCGCGGTCGAACCCACGAAAACGCCACCGGCCAAGCGCCGGATGCCGATTTCGTGCGAGCTTCGTCACCTGTTGGGTTACTGACCGCAAAGTTAATTTAATCTTTCATTTACGGGCAAGTGTTACAAAGAGATTTTCTAAAATTACTTAACGACCATACCTGCCTCTCGCGCCCTGCCGACGGGTTAACTGTTTGTGAATTAGCGATTAGAGGCGAAAGACAACTTTTTTGACCGCTCATCGCGTCGTGGTGTGCAGTGCGGGGCCGACTGTTCAAAAATGCCGGTCATATGTGACGTTGCTCAACATCTTTTAGTTGTTTGCCGCCGATTTTAACGATTTGCGCCATATTACATGCAGAATGGTTAAAAATGCTTAGGCAAAAGCATAAGAGTCACATAATCAATGCGATATGCGATTTGCGCAACCCCGGATGCCATTCCGACGCCTTCAAAAAACTGTTTCGGCGGCCCGGCTTAAGGCCGGTTTTTCCTGCAATAAGCCCAATAAAAACTGTCCTTATGGCCGTAACCCGTTGAAAGTCAAGAAGAGAGGCCTTTTTGAGGCCTCTCTTCTTCTCTCCTACGTCAAAGATAACACTTATGCCGCCTGTCGCCAAAAGACAATATGTCGGTCCCACAGCCGCGAGGCCGAGTTGATGCGACGACACAAAGCGTCTGACGTGAATTAGGCTTCTGATATTCTGGATGTTTTGAAAGATGCGTCATCAGCAGTGGCAGGCATACCGTCCTATGCCCGCTCGCTCCTCGCCTTGTCTGCCGTCCTTCACCAAAACTTGAAACGAAACACCTAAACCACCTTAATTCAAGAGTCTTAAATGCTTTTTCTGCTCCAAAGTTTCGTTTATTCCGCCGAATTGAAGTATTTTTGCATTTGGAAATCATCCTAAATATGAGTATATTCAGTAAACTATTCAAAAAGAACAAAGCCAAAGACCAAGGCTGGCGCGTGGGCGGCATGGAAGATTTCATGACCCTCATTCGCGTCTACTATCAGGCTGTGATGGCTGCCAATCTCGGCATCAACAACATCGCCGCACTGCCCGACCTCCGCGTCTTTAAGCATACCCTCCAAGTGCCCACGGTCAACAACAAACTGGGACTCGGAGAGAAAAACAAATGCAAAAAGATGCTCTCTGAAATCTATGGCATTTCAGACAACTTCTTCAAAGAGATTGACCAAAGCGTCAAGCGTAACTGCAAAAATGTGCAGGCCGTTCAGCCCTATTTCTATGCCTTCCAAGGCTTCTCGCAGGACCTCATGATGCTTGTCGGTAATCTGATGAAGTGGAAATTCCGCGTCCCCGGGTTTATGAAAGGCGCCTTGCGCACCATGACCGAAAAGACCATCAACGACATTCTCACCAAAGAAAACTGGAAAAAAGACGATGTGCGCAAGGCTTGTTATGCCATACGTCAATACCAGCAACGCCTGGGCTATAGTGGCAGTTGGATGGCCGAATATGTCTTTAACGTCGTTATTCTGGCCAAAAAAGAACCCAAGCCCAAAGACGTCGACACTAAAAAATAACAGCCGGCAGGCCGTCACGTCAGTCCATACAGCGTTTACATCAACGCCAAGCGAACAGCATAACACGCCCAGACTATGACCAAAGAGGAAGAACAACACCTGCAAGTCCTGCAGACAAGGGTGAGACAACTCATCCTCGCCTACAACGAGCTGCAACGGCAAAACCGACAACTCGCTGAGGAATTGCGCCTGTGCAAAGACAAACAGCAACAGGCCGAGGCATTGCGCGAACAAGCCCTCGCTCAATACGCCAATCTGAAGGCAGCCAAAATCCTCGAAGTTTCCGGCGAAGATGTCAAAGCCACAAGAGCACGCTTGGCCAAACTCATCAAACTCGTCGATAAGTCTATCGCACGACTCAACGTCTGACACCACATAAAACGCACTCCCCCATGAGCGCAGAAGACAAAAACAAAGCCGACAAACTCAACATCCAGTTGATGATTGGCAATCAGATGCACCCCATCACCATCCGGCGAGAACTGGAAGAGGTGTTCAGAAAAGCGGCAAAGAAAATCAACGACAAACTTAGCCGCTACCGCGAGTCGTATCCTAACCTCAGCTACGAGAGGTGTATGTCCATCACACTCCTCGACTTTGCAGTCTATGCCCTGCAAGCCGAAAACAGTGCGGCCACACAGCCCTACGACGACGTGGTCAAACAACTCACGGCCGAAATCGAACAGGCTCTCGCAAAACAACAGCCACAAGACCAAGACGAGGCCTGACAGACGTAGCCCACAAGGCACAACGCCACAGACCTAAAACATACATTTATTATATATAAACAAACATCATGGAAACAGTCATAATGATCGTCGTCGGCGTCATCATCGGCACGGCGATTGGATTCGGCTTCTTCAGATATGTCCTCGGAAAAAAATACCAGCGCATCATCGACCATGCGCACAAAGAGGGCGAAGTCATCAAAGAGTCTAAACTGCTTGAGGTCAAAGAGAAATTCCTCAACAAAAAAGCCGAACTCGAAAAAGAAGCCAACCAGCGCAACCAACGCATGTTGCAGCAGGAAAACAAACTCAAACAGCGCGAACTTACACTCAACCAGAGACAAGAAGAAATCGGGAAAAAGAAAAACGAACTCGACTCCTTCCAAAACAAACTCAATTCGCAAGCACAGCTCCTCACTGCCAAAGAGCAGGAACTCGAGAAAATGCAACTCCAAGAGCGTGAAAAACTCGAGGAACTCAGCGGACTCTCGGCCGAAGAGGCAAAAAAACGACTCGTCGAATCTCTCAAAGACGAAGCACGCACCGACGCACAGTCGTATATCAACGAAATCATGGACGACGCCAAAATGACGGCCAACAAAGAGGCCAAGCGCATCGTCATTCAGACCATACAGCGTGTCGCCACGGAGACGGCCATCGAAAACTCCGTCACCGTATTCCACATCGACAACGACGAAGTCAAAGGGCGTATCATTGGACGAGAAGGCCGCAACATCCGTGCCCTCGAAGCCGCTACCGGCGTGGAAATTGTCGTAGACGACACGCCCGAAGCCATTGTCATCTCTGCCTTCGACCCCGTGCGCCGCGAAATATGCCGCTTGGCCCTTCACCAACTCATCGCCGACGGACGCATCCATCCGGCACGCATCGAAGAGGTTGTCGCCAAGGTCAAAAAACAAATTGAGGAAGAAATCATCGAGACCGGTAAACGCACCACCATCGACCTTGGTATACACGGCTTGCACCCTGAGTTGGTGCGCATAGTCGGTAAAATGAAATACCGTTCATCCTACGGACAAAACCTGCTCCAGCACGCACGCGAAACAGCAAACCTCTGTGCCATCATGGCATCTGAACTCGGCCTCAACCCCAAAAAGGCAAAACGAGCCGGTCTGTTGCACGACATAGGTAAAGTGCCCGACGAGGAGAGCGAACTGCCTCACGCACTCTACGGCGCCAAACTCGCAGAGAAATACAAGGAAAAGCCCGAAATCTGCAACGCTATCGGAGCACACCACGACGAGGTGGAAATGACTTCGCTGCTCGCCCCCATCGTACAGGTCTGTGACGCCATCTCGGGCGCACGTCCCGGCGCACGCCGCGAAATCGTCGAAGCCTACATCAAGCGACTCAACGACCTCGAAAATATAGCCATGAGCTATCCCGGCGTCACCAAAACCTACGCCATTCAGGCCGGACGCGAACTCCGCGTCATCGTCGGAGCCGACAAGGTAGACGACAAGCAGGTCGAAACACTCAGCGGAGAAATTGCACGCCGCATACAAGACGAAATGACCTATCCCGGACAGGTCAAAATCACCGTCATTCGCGAAACACGCTCGGTCAGCTACGCAAAATAAAGCCGGCCGACTCAACAATACGGACAGCAAAGGTGGTGCAGCAAGACTGCACCGCCTTCAACGTCTTAAAAAACAAAAGGGCCTTAAGCCGCCAAAATGAGACCCTCTGAAACAAACAAGGCGGCAACAACGCAGCAGCCAAATGATAAACAACGACTTTCGTTTGGCTTTTGCGCTTATTAGCATTATATTTGCACCTGAAATTGGGATAATATGCGTCAATTAAAAATTAACAAGAGTATCACGAACCGCTCAAGCGCGGCTCTTGATAAGTATTTGGTGGAAATCGGACGTGAGGAACTCATATCGACCGATGAGGAAGTGGAACTTGCACAACGCATTCATAAAGGAGACGCCGAAGCACTCGAAAAACTGACACGTGCCAACCTGAGATTTGTCGTTTCGGTGGCCAAACAATACCAAAACCAGGGACTCGCACTCAACGACCTCATTGACGAAGGTAACCTTGGACTCATCAAGGCCGCTAAGAAGTTTGACGAAACACGCGGATTTAAGTTCATCAGCTACGCCGTGTGGTGGATAAGACAAAGCATCCTCCAAGCCATCTCCGAGCAAAGCCGCATTGTGCGTATGCCCCTCAATCAAGTGGGCTTTCAGAGCAAACTCACCAAAGCCATCGTCAACTTTGAGCAGGAGTTTGAACGACGCCCATCTGCCCAAGAACTCGCCGACATCCTTGAGACCGATATCACCAAGGTGCAAGAGGCACTCGGCACCAATGGCAAGAAAGTCTCGGTCGATGCGCCGTTCCAAGACGACGACTCCAACAGCCTCATTGATATAATGACCGACGAAAGCGCGCCGGGCACCGACAACCAAATGGAAAAAGAGTCGCTCGCCTCTGACCTCGATGCGGCGCTCGCCACACTCACCGACCGTGAGAGACAAGTGCTCAAAATGCTCTTCGGCATCGGCCGAAACGAAATGACAGCAGAAGAGGTGGCCAATAGCCTTAACCTCACACGCGAACGTGTCCGCCAGATTAAAGAGCGTGCACTCCGGCGTTTGCGTGAGGCTTCCAATATCAAAATTCTTATGAAATATCTCGGCTAAGGCAATTCCATACGGCTTTCAGCCTTTTGACAAACACATATCGCGCACATTCGCTGCCCAAAAGCAAGCGGATGTGCGCGATGTCTTTTTTTACTCAAATGGGCCGCTGCCTACACGTTGAGCACGGGTATGATGCAGGGCGTGAGCAAAGAGGTGAGAATACCGTTGAGCGTCAAACCGAGGCTGGCATAAGCGCCCTGAATGCGACTATGGTCCATTGAAGTGGCTGTGCCTAAGGCATGAGCCGCTGTGCCCATCGACAAACCTTGAGCCGCAGTGCCGCGAACACGGGCAAAGCCCATCGTCCTGTAGCCGCATACCGCACAAAAAAGTCCAACACACACCACAACGGCAGCAGTGAGCGAAGGAATGCCGCCAATGCTGTTGGTCACTTCCATCGCTATGGGGGTCGTCACTGACTTAGGGGCTAACGAAAGGATAACTTCTCGCGAAGCCCCCATCTCTTGAGCAATCCACACCACAGATACAATCCCGACGACGCAACCGACTAACTCGCATAGCAGGATGGGAACCAGTTGGCGCTTGATGCGGCTGAGTTGAAGATACAACGGGACGCCGAGTGCCACTACCGCCGGACGAAGCCAAAACTCTATCATCTGGCCACCTTTATTATAGGTCTCGTAACTGATGCCCGTAAGCCAAAGGAAGGTAATCACCGTGGCAATCGACACCAAAATAGGGTTCATCACCACCCAGCCCGTCTTGCGCCGCAATAGCTTGCCCAAAAAATATGAGCCAAAAGTGAGCGCAATCAAGAAAAACTCATTTGAAAAATAGTCCTTCATGCCTCGCCTCCTTCCTCTTCTTCTTCAAAGTCACTGTGAGTAGCCTTGCCATAAAGTTGGTGCACCCAGCCGGTCACGGCCAGCACCAACACAGTCGAAATGACCGACGCCACAACAATGGGGAGCCATTCGGCCTTAATGAGCTTGAAGTGGCACATTATGGCCACGCCGGGCGGCACAAAAAAGAAGCCAATGTTGGCCACCAAAAAGTCGGCCAGCGTTTGCACCCATTCGAGACGGATGACGCGGAGTTGTAGAAAAAGTGTCAGAAGTAGCATGCCGACAATGCTTGAAGGCAGGGGAATGCCCGTAAAATAGATGAGCAGTTCGCCCAATGCGAGACAGCCAAAGAGAATGGCTAATTGGCGGATCATCATAGTAGCTTAGTGTGTAGTGAATGTAGTGTATGATGTGGTAAAAACTGTGCCCCAGACGACCGAAGCGGCTGAGGCAACAGGATAAGACAAATGAGATTTGGGTAGACCTATCGGTTGCGTGTCATGATAACGATGATCACGGCGGGAATAATGAGGAAGAAACCCAAGATAATGTTCCAAGTGATGACTTCACCGAAAAATATGGCTCCCATAATCACGGCAGTCAGTGGCTCCATTGAACCTAATACGGCCGTCATCGTCGAACCGATGTTCTTTACCGAAATCACAAGGCTGAGGTTGGTCACAACGGTGCAGAGCAAGCCAAGCAAGAGGAGGTCGGCCGCCTGAGTCGGTGTGGTTATGAGCTGAAAACTTTCTTGTCTGAATGCTTCTGCACCAAATATCAGTGCGCCGAAGAAAACGATGTAGAACGTCAGTTTCAAGCCCTCCATGTTGGCCACGCGCGACCGGTTGACGCGTATGAGATAAAGCGCAAAACAGGCCGCAGAGATGAGTTCCAGCACCACGCCTCTGAACGCCACTTGAGAGCCTTCTGTGGGCCAGGAAAGCACGGCTACACCGCCCACGGCCATTATCACGGCCATAATGGAGGCAGGACGCCGCGACTCATTATAATAGAGCATCATCAAGACGGCAGTCAAGACCGGATACATAAAATGCAACGTTGTGGCCACGCCTGACGACATATACGGATAACCCGCCAGCAAGAACATCGCCGCACCGTCTGACAAGAAGGCCAAATACATCAGGGTCACAATCTCGCCACGGCTGATGCGGAAAGAGCGCCGTTTTATCAGCATCAAGCCTGCCATAATCACCGAGGCAATCATAAAGCGGTAAAACAAAATCGACATCGTCGTCATGGCGTTGGGATTGTCTTGCCCCATTTCGCCGCAGATTGGCAAAGTGAATGTGGGGATAAGCCCATAGAATACGGCTGCGGTGAGGCCGAAGATGAGACCGCGAGTGCCCGGTGAGTTCAAACTGCTCATAGCGCCGGGAGGAATGTGAAAAGCCATAGTAAAGTTTGAAAGGGTTCTTAGAAAAAATCGGAGGCTCCTGCTGGTCAGGATCTCCGATGTATGACGGACTGAAAACCGTGCCGTTTTAAGGTTGACGTTTGATGATTTCTCTGAATATATCGGCCATAAGCGGCTGAACGGCATTGGCCGCACGCTGCACTTCTTCGTGGCTCACCTCCGGTATGTCGGCACCCACGCCCATATCTGTGATTACGCTGATGCCGAACACGCGCATTCCGCTGTGGCGGGCCACAATGACTTCGGGTACGGTGCTCATGCCCACGGCGTCGCCACCAAACGTGCGGAACATTCTGTATTCGGCCGGAGTCTCATACGTGGGACCCTGTGTGGCAATATATACGCCCTCTTGTACCTTGATGCCTTTCTCTCGTGCTATCTCGCGGGCTTGGTCAAGAAACTCCTTGTCATAGACCTGGTGCATGTCGGGAAAGCGAGGTCCTGTGGGGAAGTTGGGGCCGTGGAGTGGATGTTCGGGCATAAAGTTGATGTGGTCGGTGATAAGCATTAAGTCACCCACGCTAAACTTCGGGTTGAGGCCCCCTGAGGCGTTGCTGACGAAAAGGTTTTTAATGCCCAGTTCATACATCACACGGATGGGGAAAGTGACGGCCTTCATGTCGTAACCCTCATAGAAGTGAAATCTTCCTTCGAGTGCCATCACCTCTTTACCACCCAGTCGGCCGAAGAGCAGTCTGCCTTGATGCCCTTCGACGGTCGAAACGGGGAAATTAGGAATGTCTTGATAGGCAAAGGCGTCGATGATGTCAATCTCTGAGGCGAGTCGGCCCAAGCCGGTGCCGAGTATGATAGCCGTTAGTGGGCGGCTTTGTGTGTGGCAACGTATCCAGTCTGCCGTGTCTTTAATCTTTTGAAGCATAGTCGGTGATTATGTGGTTAAACGCGTTGTGATGGTTGTCAATGAAACGCACCTCAATGGGTTGTACGTAGAGGCGGCGGCGCAGTTGGTTCGACAATTTATCTGCTTGAGCCATGAAACGTGCTGCGTCTTTCTCTGTGGTGAGCGCCAAGGCCTCTTTCCCTTGTGCCGGAGTAGCCTTGTCGATTGCCTCAAAGGCTTGGTTGAGTAGCTTGAGGTCTTGGTCTGAAAAGTGATGGTGGTCGGCGTAACGTTGTGGCCGGACCTCAGCTCCTTGAGCCTTGAGATGTGCATAGAGCGGTGCCGGTTTGGCAATGCCGGTGATGGTCAAGACCTGCCGTCCGTCGATGTCGGGACAAGGTGAGGCTTCTTGTGGAAACAGCGGATAGGGTCTGCCGTAAACGAAAGTCGTGAAAAACACCTTTTGTCCTTTTCGTGGCGACAACTTCTTGATGATTTGAGCCTGCTCGGTCTCTGAGAGTTGCTGAGGGCATTTGGTGACCACGATGAGGTCTGCCCTTTTTGCCCCTCTGGCCGATTCCCGAAGTCTTCCGGCCGGCATGAGCCAGTCGTGGCAATAAAGCCGGGCGTAGTCGGTTAGGAGGATATAAAGACCGGCCTTAACGTGTCGGTGTTGGTAGGCGTCGTCAAGCACCACGACGTCTGCCGGCGTGTCTTGTCTTAGTCGCTCAATGCCGCGGCATCGTTGCTCATCCACGGCGACGATGCAGTCTGGCATCTTGTGTTTGATTTGAAATGGTTCGTCACCAATTTCTTCGGCCGTCGTCTCGGCTGTTGCCAAACTGTACCCCGTGGTCTGCCTTCCGAACCCGCGGCTCAGCATTGCCACACGCCGGTTGTGCAGCAGGCGGATGAGGTATTCCGTATGTGGTGTTTTGCCCGTACCGCCCACGGCGAGGTTGCCCACGGCAATGACTGGCACGTCAAACTTTCGCTCGGGTATAATACCTTTGTCGAAAAGCAGGTTGCGCACACTTGTCACGGCGTCGTAGACCACGGCCAAGGGCCAAAGCAGACACATCGGGCTAAGCATTGGTCTTAATGCAGTTGTGGTTCGAAGGGCATACGGGCCTGCAGACAGTCTGTGCCTTTGAGGTTCAAGACGAAGCGGAGCGGTTGATAATATTGGCCTAAAGTCGTTTTCACTTCGCGTTCCATATAGTCGTCTTTATAATCGCCCATCATTTGGTCGAGCCAGTTGGCCGGTGCGGGATAGTCTACCAGTCGGTAGTGTGTGATTTGGGCCTTCTTGGCAGCCACCTTGATGGCGTCGTCGAGTGTGCCGAGTTTGTCCACGAGTTTCAGATTGAGCGCTTGTCGGCCGGTCCATACGCGTCCTTGTGCAATGCTGTCGGTGTAGGCCGTGCTCAAATGTCGGCCATCGGCCACACGTTTAAGGAAGAGTTGGTAGCCGCGCTCCACGTATTGCTGCATGGCCTGACTTTCGGCGGCAGTGAACGGACGGTCTATCACACCGAAGTCTGAGGCCTCGTTGGTCTTGACCACGTCTACGTGCAGGCCGAGTTTTTCGGTCATCAAGCCGCTCAGGTCGGGCACCATTCCAAAGATGCCGATGCTACCGGTGAGGGTGGTCGGCTCTGCCATAATAAAGTCGGCTCCGCAAGCCATATAGTAGCCGCCTGAGGCGGCATAGCCACCCATAGACACGATGACGGGTTTCTTTTTCTTGAGTTGTTCCACAGCGCGCCATATTTGTTCGGAGGCAAAGGCACTGCCGCCGCCGGAGTTAATGCGGAGCACCACGGCCTTGACGTTGTCGTCTTGGGCCAATTGGTCGAGGTCTTTCACCACATCGGGACCAACGATGAGGGCTCCGCCACCCATCAGGCCGTCTCCCTCGGCTCCCACGATATCGCCGTAGGCATAATAGATGGCGATTTCGCCGTCTTCATCGTTATCGTCTTCATAGCAGAGTGCCAAGTCGGCCGCTTCAACGAGGTTCAGGCTTTCGCTCACACGGTTCTGCAGTCGGTCACGCACCTCGTCAACATAAGCTGTGCCGTCAACGAGTCCCTTTTTCACGTAGTCTTCGACGTCGGCAAAGGTGGCGTAGCTGTCGGCAATGGCATTGAGCGAATCTACGGGAATGTTTCGCGACGCACTCACGTCTTTGCACACCACCGTCCAAATGTCGTTGATGAAACTCTGCATCTGTTCGCGGTTAGCCTCACTCATTTCGGTGCCGGTGTAAGGTTCCACGGCGCTTTTGTAAGTGCCCACACGGAACACCTGCATCTTCACACCGATTTTATCAAGCAACTCTTTATAGAACATCGGTGTGGCTGCGATGCCTCGCCAGTCTATCATACCGCCGGGGTTGATGTAAATGCTGTCGGCCACGCTGGCTACATAATAAGCGCCCTGGGTGTAATTTTCACCATAGGCCATCACAAACTTACCCGTCTTTTTGAAATCGGTCAGTGCTTTGCGGATTTCCTCGACAGTGGCAAAGTCGGCGCTCAGCAGTCCGGCTTCCACATAAATGCCTTCGATGCGGTCGTCTTTAGCCGCCACTTTGATGGCTTTAAGAATATCGTTAAGTCCTTGATTGTTTAATGCTTCTGAATTGAAGAAGGCATCAAACGGACTGGCCGTATGGCGCTCTTCGACCATCCCATTGAGATTGAGGTGCAAGACCGTGCCCTGGGTGATGTTGGGCCGTTGATCGGCCGAGGCCAGCATTGAGAAAAACATCACCAGAAACATCACGGAGGTGAACACCGACACTATCAGCGAGCCGACGATGACGGCCAGTACTTGTTTGAAGAAAGCTTTCATATAGGATATTACGTGAATTGTGCGTGAAGGAGTGAGGTTGAAGGTTTATAGTTCTATCTCTACGGGGCAATGGTCTGAGCCCATAATGTCGGCGTGGATTTTGGCACTTTTCAGTTCCGGCACGAGCCGTTTCGAAACGAGGAAGTAGTCAATGCGCCACCCCACATTCTTTTCGCGTGCGCGAAATCTGTATGACCACCAAGAGTAGGCCCCTTCAAGGGTAGGGTAGAAGTGGCGGAAAGAGTCGCAAAAACCGGCGTCGAGCAGTTGGCCGAAGCTTTCGCGCTCTTCGTCGGTGAAGCCGGCGTTGCGGCGGTTGGTCTTGGGATTTTTGAGGTCTATCTCTTGATGGGCCACGTTGAAGTCGCCGCAAACGATGACGGGTTTGTGTCGGTCGAGTCGGCAGAGATAATCTCTGAAGGCGGCGTCCCATTGCATGCGATAGTCGAGTCGGCGCAGTTCGTCTTGAGAGTTGGGCACGTAGACATTGACCAGATAAAATGTCTCCATTTCGAGCGTCACCACGCGTCCCTCGCGGTCATGCTCGTCCAGGCCGATGCCTTGAGCCACGCTTAGCGGCGTGTGGCGGGTAAATATCACCGTGCCAGAGTAGCCTTTTTTCTCAGCATAATCCCAGTAGCTCTGATAGCCTTCAAACTGCAGGTCGATTTGGCCTTCTTGCAATTTGGTCTCTTGCAGACAGACAAAGTCGGCGTCGAGAGCGGCAAACGTTTCGCCAAATCCTTTACCACAACAAGCTCGCAGGCCGTTGACATTCCACGATATAAATTTCATAGTGTTGTTGAGCGTGACAAATAGATTGTGTCAGGTTCGATAAATGAGTTAATGGGTAGGGCGGTGTTTGTTTCACTTGCATGCCTTCGCGCCGCTCAGGCCTTGTCTGCTTAGTCTGTGTGTTAGCCGTGTAGACTGCTACGCACCTCCTGGGCCATAAAGACCATGAAGCGTTAGCCGCAAATTCAGCGCAAGCCAATTTATGAGGCCTACCTTTAGGCAAAAGTAGCTAAGTTGCGCCTAAAATCCAAAGCCTTTCAGCATTTTTTGATACCTTTGCCAATGAATTGAAAACCCTTCTGCATCGTTTCTCTAATTTTTTACACCATAGTGGTGAATTTCGGTCTGCATTGCCGGCATAGATTTATGCTTAGGCCGTTGGTCCACCCTTGTCAAAACGTCTGTAAAATGAAGTCTGCATATATTCGTCTTTTGGCCCTTTCGCTTGGTTTTAGTGCGCTCACGTCGGTGGCCCAGTTTCGCTTCGACCAGGTGCGTCGCGAGATGGGCACGTTGCTTTGGAAAACTCCGACTACGGCGGTGTTCACGCTGACCAATACCGACACCACAGCTGTGGTGATTGAGAGTGTACGTCCCGACTGTGGTTGCACGTCTGTGGACTATCCCCGCACCGCCATAGCCCCGGGCGCGAAGGCCGACATTAAGGTGACCTACGACGCCGCCCTTTTGGGCCATTTCGAGAAAATCGTCGACGTCTGCACCAACCGCGGCGACAGCCGTCTGACTGTGAGTGGCGACGTGGTGCTCCAGATGAACGAGCGCCCCGACCTCTATCCCTACCACATCGGCGACTTCTGTCTCGATGCCGACCAGGTGGAATTTGACAATGTGCGCCGCGGTGACAAACCAGTCAAGGTCATTCGCATTTACAATGCCGGGCGACAGACCATCACGCCCGAACTTATGCTTGTGCCCAAGTATCTCAGCGTGGCCACCGAACCGGCCTCCATACGCCCCGGTCGGACAGGGCGCATCTTCCTTCAGTTGGAGAGCGAACAACTTCGCAGCCTCGGACTCACACAGACCGAGGTGTTCCTCAGTCGTTTTAAGGGCGACCGTGTCGAGGCCGACAACGCTATCACCATCTCAGCGACCCTGCTCCCCGAAACGGCTAACTCGACCGTGGCCACGGCTTCTTTCCCACAGGCTACGCTTGACAGCACGGCTCTTTTCATGGGCGATTTGGCTTTGAAAAAGGAACTCAAACGAGAGGTCATACTCACCAACACCGGCACCGCCTCACTCGAGGTGTTGGCTCTACAAGTCTATAACCCCGGTCTGCGAGTGAGCCTGAACAAGTCTACGCTCAAACCGGGCGAGTCGGCCAAAATCAAGATTAAAGCGCGCCGCTTCAAGGGCATCCGCAAAGGACGCCGTCGGGTGTTGCTCATCACCAACGACCCCGTGCGCCCCATGATTGTCATCGACCTTTCCATAGCCAACGCCGGCTAAACTGTCATCTCAGCGGCCGCCGCCATCGGTGCCCGATGGCGTGCCCGATGGCGTGGCGCTTTTGTCTTTTTGACAGTCAGGCGTTATCGTTATCTTTGACGTAGGATAAAAGAAAGAGGAGGCCTTTGGCCTCTTCTTTTGTGTCTGCCCGTCCACACGGGGATATGGCGCGTTTTTCCTGTCCTTATGACAGAAATTTCTGTCCTTATTCCCGTAGCGTTTTTCCCTATGACCGTCGCTTTTTTGTGGCTCATTCTGCTGCTGCCGCTGTTTGGCGGCCTTAGGGGCAGTATTGCAGGCAAAAAATGTTTAGTTTTGTCACGGACAACCCGCCTGATTAAACAGAATATGCGCCATCTCATCTTTCTTTGTAGGCAACAAAAAACGCCCGTCTCATCGTTTGACAAAACGGGCGTTTGTATTGCAATGTCGTGTGTC
>JAHAWW010000191.1 GCA_018383375.1 Prevotellamassilia sp.
GTGCAGAAAGCCAAAGACTGGCGCTTGAAGCAGAGAATGGTTCCGCCGCCCCCACTTCCCGTTGACCCTGACGTAATGGAGGAGAAACGAGAAAAGGCCTTGAAGCGTATCGAAGAGATTGACTCGCTCAACGAAGCCGTCGACCTGCTCAAACGACTCTGTGACGAGGGCGACGAATGGCTGCTTGATATGATTAATGCCATATAAAAGCTATGTATAAGCCTTTTGATGCGTTGGAAGAACTCTACCGCGAAATAGAAGAAGACAAACACTGGACCGGCGCTGAGAGCTCTGTGCGCTCCCGCTATCCTATACGCTTTGTGCTCTTTGAGAGTTTTAGCGACTTTAACGACTTCGTGCAGGAGTGTAGCAATCATCATGTCTATGTGCAGAGTATGGACAAATGGATGGACGCTAACTATGACGACCAACTGATGACTTATTCGCAGTTGGCCCGGCGGTTTGAAGAATACATCAAGAGCTTGCCGGCCAATGATTTTGTCATTGCGCCTTTCTCGGAGATTGTGCGTTTTTATGACAATGAGAAATATGCCGAGTTTGACGCTTTGGTCAAGACTATCGCATTGATAGAGTCGCCCGAAGAAGCCCAGCGCGACCATCAACGCATCTATGTGCCCATTATTGGAATGCAAGGCAAAATGACCAAGTTTCAAGACACGCCCAATGTGCATATTTGGGAATACCGCAGCAAGCATGAGTCTCGCAACTATAGGTTGATTTTGTCAAGAAGCACGTATGGTGTGGCAGGTCTGGAGAGAGACTACACCTTCTGCCGGAATATGAAAGAATGGGTGGCTTTGTGGAAGGTGGGTGGTAAAGTGAAGCCCAAAATAATCTGCACTTCAAAGACCATCTACAACAATGCCCATCACGCACAACCCGACAACGCTTTTGACTATGTGGTGTGTCGTGGTGCGTGGGAGTTTTTGAAATATGGTTTGAACCTCAAATTAGATGTTGCCACCCCGAAAGAGGAACAATTGCATTTCTGGGAGCAGTTGGCAGAATGCGTGGATGTGGACGATTTTGACTTTGAACAATTCGTCAATCATCGTTTTAATGCCAATAATCTGACAGATGCCAACACCTTCGTGCAAATCTGGTTTGAGTGTCACGACGATTTCTCGCGCTGGTTGCTCAAGACTTATTACCTTAGCACGATTGGTCGAGAGACTTATTTGGGCAGAGTGTTATCGACCGTCGAAACAATGAGTACATCGGCATTGTTTTCTTGCATGGCTACACTGATATTCGATGATGAGTCGATAAATGAAGCGGCTTGTGGACAACGTCGTCTCTTGTTGACTGAAGCGCTTAGGCAAAACGTGCAAATCACCGAACAAGCTGAGGAAAAAGTGAGAGAAAAACTCTGTAGGATGGCAGCTGACCCCGAAAGAGGTTATGGAGTGGCAATGAAGTATATGTCGCCGCTGACCACGGCGGAGCAAAACCTTATGGTCGAATGGTTGGGCAAGGGGCTTATCGAACGACATGACATCGCACAGCTGTTTCCGTCACTCTACGACTATACCGCAGATTTCAATCTACAACTGGCCGACAACAATGATTGGGTCAACGACTATTTTGTTGCATATGTCAGGGCGAAGATTGGCAACCACATCTCAGATACTTTGCAGGCCCGGTTGATGGCGCTGAACGAGAATGAAGTGGCATTTGAAACGTGGAGTAACCGGTTTCAGACTGTGAAGACGCTGCTTTATAACCGCTCGGATATTGATGTGTATTATTGGATAGACGGTCTTGGTGTGGACTGGATACCATTTATCAGCAAAGAAATAGAGCGACACAGGATGGATGGTGTGTATCTCAACGAAATACATCTGTGCCGTGCCATGCTACCCACCGTGACCGAAGTGAATAAGGCCAAACTGGAAGAAATCACTGACAACCTTAGGAAAATTGGCGATTTAGACAGTTTTGCCCACTCACAAAAGAGCTATCCCCAGTATCTGGTAAAAGAAATGACCATTGTACGGGATGCCATACGGCAGGTGCTCTCGCATTATAACGGAAAGAAAATTGCATTTATTTCTGACCACGGTCTCAGCTATATGGCTTCGATGGGAAAGGGACTTAACCTGGCCGGTATAACGCCCAATCACGCTGGTCGTTGTGCTGTCTGGAACAAGGGAACTGCACCACACGATAATAGCTATAAGGTGATGGACGACGGCAAAATGATATGTGCCTTGTCCTATAACTCTTTGGCTGCAAAGATACCTTCAGGCCAGGGTGCCCACGGTGGCGCCACGCCCGAAGAAGTGCTTGTGCCGGTAATCATTGTGTCAAGTCAAAAGAACGCATCAAACTATTCGGCAAGACTGCTTGTGGATGAAGTCAGCAGCGTCAATCCTGTATTGAAATATGCCATTAAAGGATTGAGCAGCATCGATGTGCCGCGTGTGGAATATAATGGTGCCGAATATGCTCTGCACAGGAGCGCCGGCGACACCTTTGAGAGTGAGCGGTTAATGCTCGTTGACACGGCAACCAAAGCGACTCTGACAATTGGGACATTCAAACATACAGACATATTGAAAATCAATACAGGTGCTCAAGAAGACGACCTGTTTAATGATTTCTGACAATAAGACTACGATATGCAAGCATCTACAACAGAAAAGTTGAAAGAACAGTTCGCTTCGATGGCCATATACAAAGACCCGGCCTCGACAAACAGTTTGTTTGCCGGGCGTAATCTGCCATCGTTTGTCAAGGACTTTATTCTGAAGAAATACATCTTGAAAGATGGTATGCTCAACCGTGAAGGACTGACGCAATTCATGGACAAAGTCATTCCGGAGAAACAGACCGATGTGAAAGACCGGCTTGCCGCAGGCGAGGAACTGGTCTTGTTGGCACGATTTATCATCTACATCGATTTGGTAAGAGGTGTCAGACGTTTTGGAATACCAGACCTTGGCATAAAAATCAATGAGGGTCAGATACCGGAATATGTCTACAAAAACCACGCAGGCGAACTTGTTGACGGAGAGAAGTGGGGTATTGTCAAACTCTCACTGCTGCCGGATGCAGACGGAAAGAAGAACCACGTGGAAATGGTGGACTATAAACCATTCAAGCCCTACCGCTCAGTGGATGTGGACTATCTTCGTGACGCCAGACAGGCTTTCACCATACAGGAATGGATTGACCTGCTCCTTTCGGCAATGGAGTATGAAAGTGATGGGTTTGACAGTCTCACTCAGAAGATGGAATTTTTGACCCGCCTTTTGATTTTTGTAGAGCCTCGACTCAATGTTATTGAGTTGGCACCAAAGGGCACGGGCAAATCGTATGTTTTTGGCAATCTTTCAAAATATGGCTGGCTGGTCAGCGGCGGTAAGGTGACACGTGCAAAACTGTTTTATGATAAAAACAAACAGCAGAACGGCATCATTAAGAACCATGACTTCACCGCCTTTGATGAGATACAGACCATAAAATTCCAAGAGCCGGTAGAAATACAAGCTGCATTGAAGTCGTATCTGGAATTTGGTAAGACAACGATAGACAACAATGAGTTCAGTTCGGAGTGTGGCTTGATGCTTATGGGCAATATTCCACTCAATGAACAGCGCCGCCCCTTGAACTATCGTTATTTCGACTCTTTGCCTCAATCATTCAGAGAGTCTGCTCTGCTTGATCGTTTCCATTGTTTTATCGAAGGATGGCATTTGCCACGTATCCATAAAGGCCTCATCTACAAAGGCTGGACCATCAACGTGGAGTATTTCTCGGAAATTATGCACACACTGCGAACTCAGAATGTCTACGGGTTGCTGTTTGACGAATTAGTAGAGTATGAAAAGAATGCCGACACGCGCGACTTTAATGCTGTCAAGCGTGTAGCTGTGGGCTATATGAAGCTTTTATTCCCTCACTGGGCCACTGTGGAGAACGTCAATAAGGAAGACTTTGACACTTATTGTCTTCAGCCGGCCATCAGACGACGTGGGATTATCAAAGAGCAATGTCACTATATCGACCCGGAATTTAAGACGGTGATGCCGGCCTTTTGGATAAGGAAACAGATGTAACCACCCGCTTCTCTCCGGCTGAGGCTTAAGCCACCACGGCAAGAAACGGTAAGGCCAAAAGCAGACAGTTGATGTCTGGCATCACAGCTGTGGGCTGGTTGCTGAGATATCGGTCAATCAGCAGGGTGCGCAGAACGGCCCTATGGTCCGCCTGTTGCAATAGTTTGAACAACAACGGGTCAATCTCAGCGTATGCGAAAGACTCACGCAGCGATTTGAGCGCATAACTGCCTGAAAATGCCTGTTTCTTCTTGATTGCGGACTCAAAAGGACAAGGTTCTGCAGCCATCTGGATTTTGGCAGCGGCCTCAGTCTTATCGATTAGTTTCCAGAAAGTTTCATGCTGCAGATGGAAAAAAGGCTTGCCTATATCGGGTGTGAAAATGGCTGAAGTACCAATGTATTTGCTCCATATCGTATGGAACATCTCGTTTAGTTGGTCGCTAAGCTTAATGCGTGGCGATGTGATTTCCCCTTGTTCAATCAACTCCATTATGGCAAGGAGTAACACCGCTTTATGAGGGGCTTTGTGACCTTTTCGGACATTAGTGTGAAGTGCCGAAAAGGCCTTGATGTAACTTTTTAGCGTTTGCATATTGCCATGATTGACCATTAGACGTATAGCGTTTTGAAAGATTTCGCGCCAGGCAGGAAGGTATATCAACTCAATACTTCCCAAAAATCGCGTTTTTTGGGAAGTATTGAGCTCTTACTTCTCAAAAATCGCGTTTTTTGGGAAGTATTATGATTGTTCAGATACTGACTCGACAGAAAGAGTGGTTTTTTCTTTTGGGGTGTCTGAAACGCTCAAAAACAGTTGCATTAAAGGTATGTTGATGTAATAATGGTTTCGTCCAACTCTGATTTTCTGAATGAGGCCTGTTTTAGTGACTTCGTTGAGATAGCGCGTGGCAGTTTGTCGACTGACATTCAATTCTTTTTCAAGGAATTCTACTTTTGTGTAGGGATGAAAGAATAGATTGTTGAGCAGTTCATGCCTGTATTGTTTGCCAAACTTTGGGCGAAGAATAGATTTAAAAGCGGTCATTAACCTTGATATGCCCTTAACAAGACGGGTGGTTTCAATTGCAGTCTCTTCAATCCCCTTCAAGATGAAAAGAATCCATGACTCCCATTCGGCTTTATTGTCATTGCTTTGGTCTCTTATTGCTTGAATGAGACGATAATACTCTCCCTTGTTATGAGTGATGTATCTGCTAATATACAGGATGGGTAGGTCCAGCCTGCCTGTTAAGACAAGATACAGCACGCAAATGATGCGGCCTGTACGGCCATTGCCATCGTAGAATGGGTGGATGCTTTCGAATTGGTGATGGATGATGGCCAGTTTGATGAGTGGATCTAAGTCGGAAAGGTTGTCATTATTGATGAATCGTTCCAGATTATCCATTAGGTTAAGAATGGTTTGCCTGTCTTGAGGAGGTGTGTATATCACTACACCATCTGAACGCTTCAGGGCAGTACCCGGTACACTTCTGAAACCTGCTGAGTTGTGCTCTAACAAAGCTTGTATTTCCTTGATAATCGATGAGGTGAGAACTTTCTTTTGTGTGACCAAATGGAAACCATGCTCCAACGCTTCTCGATAATTAAGCACTTCTTTTGTGGCGGCATTGACTGCTAACTCAGAGATTGCTGCTGCTGCCCCTTGATACAAATCATCTTGTGTCGTGACAATATTCTCAATCTCAGAACTGTCTTTTGCCTCCTGTAAGGTTAGCGTGCTGATGAGGATTTGCTCGTTAGGTATAGTCAACGCAACTCCCTTTAACTCTGCTAACCTACGATTGGCCTGATTGAGTTGCTTGAGAATATCTTTTGTCTCCAAATCAAATGGTAGAGGAAGATGGGGTATCGAATATTGAGGGCTGCTCATAAAAGGGTGGTTTGAATGTTTGTCTACAAAATTAGATGTTTTTATGTTTTTATGTGGCAGCTTGTGGAATAAAAAAGAGTGGGGGATTGGTGGAGGAGTGGTGATTTCGACCCAATGCGAATTTGTCTCTTTTGACTTTCATAAAAAAACTCCCCCGGCACAACCGCTGTGTGAAGGGGGAGTTTTTGAGGATATGTAATGACGAGATTGGCTTATGACCACTCAAGGATGACCTTGCCACATTGACCGGACTCCATGATGTCGAAACCTTTCTGGAAGTCGTCTACAGGGAAACGGTGGGTGATGACGGGCGAGAGATTGATGCCCGAAACGAGCATCTGCTCCATCTTGTACCATGTTTCCCACATCTCAC
>JAHAWW010000194.1 GCA_018383375.1 Prevotellamassilia sp.
GGAATGTCTCAGCCCATTTTGGTCTTATAGGCCAGCGCATACATACGCATCTGTTTCACCATGGCCAGCAAACCATTGCTGCGCGTGGGCGACAGGTGCTCGGTGAGACCGATTTTTTCGATAAAATAAAGCTCGGCGTTGAGTATCTCGTCGGGAGTGTGACCGCTCAGCACGCGGATGAGGAGTGTCACAATGCCCTTGACAATAAGGGCGTCGCTCTCTGCACGGAACGTCAGAATGCCGTTGTGCTCATCGCAGACCAACCAAACGCGGCTTTGGCAACCGTCGATGAGGTTCTGCTCGGTTTTGTCTGCGGCAGGGAGGTTTTCTTGTTCCTCACCCAAGTCAATGAGCAACTGATAGCGGTCCATCCAGTCGCTCATCTCTGAAAACTCTTCTATGACTTCGTCTTGTATTTCGTTGATGGTCATGATTTGAAAGGATTATGTCGGGTTGAAGATATTCTTGCTGGTTTTGGTGAAAGACGCTCGCGATGTGGCAAACGTCACATTTCTTCCGAAAGCATTTGCAGCAACGTTTGGCCAACAAGGCGCAGGTTTTCGGGTGAGATGTTCTCGGGCGTGTCTTGCGTGGTGTGCCAAGTTTCTCCCATTGTGGCTGTGGCGTGGGTTGTGAACGGAATGATATCGACCGTTGGGATGTGGGCTGTCTCGTTCATGGGAATGTGGTCGTCGGTGATGTAGGTGCCGTCTGCCTTGACAAAAAGATGTCCGGCGCCGACTGCTTCGGCCGTCTCCCAAATGCGGTTGACGATGGGCTCGGCATAGTTTTTGGAGAAACCTTCATAGCAAAAACGGGCATCACGACCGCCCACCATGTCAAGCAATATGCCGTAGCGAGCCTTATAGCCCGAAGCAGCAGCCTGCTTGGCCCAATAGGCCGAACCCAGACACCAGTCTTTGCCCTCGGGGTCGGAAGTGCCCCATTGCGGAGCACCGTAATCTTCAAGGTCAAAACAAATGAAGTCAACGCCCACGGCCGGATTGAGCGACTTGATTTGTCGGGCTATCTCTATCATCACGGCCACACCGCTGGCACCATCGTTGGCCGCCATGACGGGTTGTCGACGTTTGCTCTCGTCGGGGTCTTCGTCGGCCCAAGGCCGGCTGTCCCAGTGGGCAGCAATCACGACGCGGTCGGCCACCTCAGGACGATAAGAAGCGATGATGTTGCGGCAGGTATAGGTCTTGCCGTCCCAAGTGGTAAGCGGAGTCTTTTGCTCAGTCACTTTAAGGCCATATTGGCTAAAGGTGCGCACGATGTAGTCGCCACATTGCTCGTGGGCGGTGCTGCCGGGCACTCGTGCGCCAAAGCCACACTGCGTCTTAATGGAGGCAAAGGCCGAGTCGGCATTAAAACGGACGTTGGTGAGTTGTACGGAGTCGGTTGCCGAGCCTTCGCCGCCATTAGCAGGTTGGCCCGACTTGCAGCCCGTCAGGCTCACGGTCAGTATGCACAGAAGTAAAAACAGACGGAATAGAGATTTCATATTGTGTAAAAGTGAAATATGGAAAGACAGAATATGGTTTGGCAGCGTGCCATTAGAATTTGATGTAGCCGTTATACTGCACTTGGCTCATCACACGAATGAAGTTGCCGCCCCAAAGTTTGCGCAGATGTTTGGGAGAGAGACCTTCAGATAGCAAACGCTCGGTCAGCACCAAATAATCGGCGGCCGAGGCCAAACCTCTAACCCCGCCATCACCGTCAAAGTCTGAACCAATGCCCACATGGTCAATACCGGCCACTTCGATAAGGTGCATAATGTGTCTGACCGCATCGATGATGGTTGCCTCGCCGTCTTCGCGCAAGAAACCTTGATAGAAGGTGGCTTGAACGACGCCGTTGGCTGCAGCGAGCGTGCGTAACTGGTCGTCGGTGAGGTTGCGGGGGTGATTGCAAAGCGCTCTCGATGAAGAGTGAGAGCAGATGACGGGTTGTGTGCTATGGGAAATGGCATCGTAGAAACTTTCTTCAGAGGCGTGGGAAAGGTCTATGATGATGCCGGTGCGGTTCATTTCGGCGATGACCTCTTTGCCGAAATCGCTCAAGCCGCCGTGCTCGCGCTTGGACTTGGAGGCGGCATCGCAGATGTCATTGTCACCGTTGTGGCACAGGGTGATGTAAATCACGCCCTCACGGCGATAGCGCTCCACATTGCTGATGTCACGCCCCAGTGCGTAGCCGTTTTCGATGCCAATAAGGATAGACTTTTTACCCATACTTTTATTCGAAAACAGGTGCTTGGGCGTAAGGGCTATCTGAGCGCTGGGGTAATGTTTCACAGATTGCTTGATTTGGTCAATAAGTTTGTCGGCCTGCAGGGTGGCATCGGCCAGCGCCTCAATAGTGCGTTCGCCCTGTGGCAAATAAGCTGCCATGACCACGGCATCAAGGCCGCCTTCGTCCATTCGGTGCAGGTCTACCAGGACATTGTCTCGACGTTGGCCGAGATTGGCTCCGCGGTCAAACCACATAGGTGTGTCGCAGTGGGAGTCTAATGTGATGAACTCTGTGTGCAACCCACGGACATAGCGAAACCGTTCGGCACGTTCGACGAAGTATCTGAAGATGGGTGCCATTGTTTTGTCGCCCACCGGAGCGTAACATTCGGGGTGCCACTGTACGCCGATGATATCTTTCATCTCATTGCTCTCAATGGCCTCAATAATGCCATCGGCCGCACGTGCTGTCACGTTGAAGCGCGGACCGGGCCGGTCTACAGCTTGATGGTGGAAGGAGTTGACGCAAAGTTTGTCACCAAGCAGATGGCCCAAGATGCTATCGCTCTCGATAGTGACCGTATGTGTGGAGATGTGGCGTGGAGCGCTTTGGCTGTGTTTGATGGTCGCGGGTAGCGTTTCGCCGTCGGCTGTGTAGATGTCTTGTCGTATGTGGCCGCCGAGGGCGATAGCCAGCACTTGAATGCCGCGACAGATGCCCAAGATGGGGATGTTGCGGTCGTAGGCCAATCGTGTGAGCAATAGTTCGCAGGCGTCGCGTTCCGGATTGATGGAGCCTAAGGCCTTTTGTGGTTCTTCGTTGCAATAGAGCGGATTGACGTCGGCCCCGCCTGAGAGTAGCAGACCGTCAATGCGGTCGAGCAGAGCGGTGAGCAACACGCGGTTGTCTGTGGGAGGAATGATGACGGGAATGCCTCCGGCTTGTTCAATGCTCTTATAATAGCCTTCGGCCAGTGTGGTGTTACCTTCGGTATAGTTCCCGCTTATGCCGATGACCGGCCTCGCGGTGTGATTGGGGTAATGAGAGACTAAACTTTCATAGTCTGTTTGAAAGTCAAAGTTGTTCATTAGTTTTTGAGTTAGGTCTTAAAAAATTGGGCGGCACGTATTTGGGGCGTGCCGCCTCTTTGATGTCCCCTTTAATGATATAATAAGGTGCTCAAGGCGCTTGCGGGCTGTTTAGTCCTTAGGCGTTTCGTCTGGGTAAGTGCGCTTAGGATTTTTAGGAAACCATCCTTTTTTTACGCGCTCTTCCTGTTCAAACAGTTCCTTGATGGTCCAAAGCGAAGAGAACCCGACAATGCCGCAAAGGGCACTCCAAAAGAGCGAACTGATAAAGAGGGCTGCTATGGCGCCGCCCAAGCCGATGAGCAAAAATATCCACCAGGGTCGGGTGCCGAAGTAGTATTCGGTTTTGATGACTACGGGATGGAAGATGCCAATGACGAGGAAGGTGGAAAGTCCCAGCAGGAGGCCTTCGATATGAAGCATAAACGGAGTGGGTCTTGTTTGGGAGTAAGTTTATTATGGATAGCGCAACCTCTGTGATAAGGTCAGGCTTTCTTAGTGCGTTTTTTTGTGCCGCCCAGGCTTTCGCTTTCTTCAGGGTCGTCGATAATGTGGTTAGGCGCTTTGAGCTTTTCGGCATATTTTCTGGCTGCTTTCATACCGTCATCTTCGTCCTCACTCGGCACCAAGATGGGCACTTGTCGGCTGAAACTCTGTTCGAGCGATATGAGGGTCTCTGTCGAAATGACGCCGTTGATTTCTTGAATGCGGTTGTTGAGCAATGCCATAAGGTGCTCGTTGTCTCGTGAATAGAGTTTGACGAGCATCGTATAGTTGCCGGTTGTGAAATGACACTCCACAATCTCGGGGATTTTAAGCAATTCGGCGGCCACCTCTTTATACATCGAACCGCGTTCGAGCGTGATGCCGACGTAAGTACACGTGCTGTAGCCGATATGCTTGGGGTTGACGTTGTAGCCGGAGCCGGTGATGATGCCTGCTTCGGTGAGACGTTGTACACGTTGATGGATGGCAGCGCGTGACACGCCACACACTTCAGCTACGTCTTTGAAGGGGACGCGAGCATCGACCGAAATAATCTGAAGGATTTTAAGGTCGAGTTTGTCTACTTTTTTCATGATAGGTATAAGGTTTCTGTTTTTTGGGCTTGATAAGGCCGTATTTAGGTTTGATTTAATAGCAAATATACGCCAAAAGATAGTAACACGAAATAACCCACGTTGTTTTTTCTCGTCTCTTAGCGTTCATTTTGACATAAATGGGCTTTTTTTGTCTGTTTCTTGTCAGAGTCCGAGTTGTTTGGAGATGTCGAGCATGCGTTCGATGGGGCGTATGGCGGCTTTTGCCACTTCGGGGTCTACCTGCACTTCGGGCCATTCGTAGCGCAGCGTGTTGTAGACCTTGGCCAGTGTGATGAGGCGCATGAAGTTGCACTCGTTGCAGCCACAGGTGCTGTCGTCGGGTGGTACGGGGATGAAGGTCTTGTCGGGAGCCTGTTTTTGCATCTCGTGCAAGATACCGCTTTCAGTCACCACAAGGAACGTGTCGCAGTCTGAATGAATGGCAAATTTAAGCAAGGCTGCTGTTGAGCCCACGACATCGGCTAGTTTCACTATCGGCCCTTTGCATTCGGGGTGTACGAGTACTTTTGCCGTGGGATATTGTTTTTTCAAGTCTACGAGTTTCTCCACGGAGAAGCGTTCGTGCACATGGCAGGCGCCATTCCAAAGCAGCATATCGCGGCCGGTGATGCTGTTGATGTAACTACCCAGATTGCGGTCGGGGCCGAAGATGAGTGGTTGGTCTTTTGGGAAACTCTCGACAATCTGCCGGGCATTGCTTGATGTCACCACCACATCGGTCACTGCCTTGGTGGCAGCAGAGGTGTTGACGTATGAAATCACTTTGTGCCCGGGGTGGGCTTTGACAAAGGCGGCAAACTCGTCGGCGGGACAGCTCTCGGCCAGCGAGCAGGTGGCGTTGAGGTCGGGGATAAGCACACGCTTGTCGGGGCAGAGGATTTTGTCTGTTTCGGCCATGAAGTGCACGCCACACATGAGGATGATGTCGGCGTCGGTGGCTGCGGCTTTTTGTGCCAAGGCGAGGCTGTCGCCCACGAAGTCGGCCACGTCTTGCAAGGCGCCTTCAGTGTAGTAGTGGGCCAGGATGACGGCATTTTTCTCTTTACACATCTGGCGAATGGCCGTGGCGAGGTCGATGCCCTCAGGGATGGGCTCGTCGATGTATCCTTTGTTTTTCCAACTGTCTTTAATGGTGGTCATATCGTGTTTGATTTTTGAATGTCTGGTTTATCTGCCTAAAGCTCCTAGGTCGTCGTAGGCTGTCTGGAGGAAGGCGTGGGCGGCCTGTTGGCGCTCGGCCGAGGGCGTGGGGGTGTCGGCCAGGATGCTGGCCGGCTTGGTGAGGATGTTGATGGCGGTGAACCCTCTCTGGTCGAGCCACCAGATGCCTTCGGGCCAGGCGTGGACGGCCGAGGGACGGGTATAGGTTTGCGAGAGCACGTCGCGGCTCCACTTGAAGTCGTCGTGTGGCAGCGAAAGTTGCCCCAGCAGGGTGGCGGGCAAGTCGCTCTGATTGCAGATCTGGTCTATCCGGCGCGGCCCTTTAATGGCGCCGCCGGTCCAAATCATCGGGATGTGGCTACGTCTTAGGTCGGTCTCTCTGAGGCCCTCGGGATAGGCGATGCCATGGTCGGGCAGGATGACGACAAGCGTGTTGTGCCATTGTGGCAGCTTCTTGAAAGCCTCGATGAATTGGCCCAGACTGTGGTCCAAGTAGGCCATGGCATTGGCCACTTTGTCGCCCTTTATCCTGTCATAGGGCACACCCCATGGCTCATGGCTGGCCAGTGTCAGCAGGGCGGTGTGCCACGGCCGGTCTTTGGGTTTGGCTTTGATCATCTCCAGCAGCCGGCCAAAGACGATATGGTCTGCCACGCCCCAGTTGTGGGTCTGTCGCTCGGCATGGCTGAAACTGGTGTCGCCGTAAGTCTTTTCGTAGCCCGTGGCCAGGAGGTATCCGTTGGTGCCGGTGAAGTTGATGTCGCCGCCGTAGAGGAAGTCTGTTGAATAGCCGGCCTTTTTGAGCGAATGGGCAATGCCGGGCAGGGCGGCGGCTTTGCCGGGCAATTTCATTACGCTGACGTCGGGGAAGGCCGGGTAGCCGCTCAAGGCACTCACTGTGCCGCGGTCGGTGCGGAACGAGTTGGCATAGCACTGTGTAAAGCAGACGCCTTCGCCGGCCAGACGGTTGAGGTGGGGCGTCACTTTGGGGTCGGCCAGTGAGTCGATGGCGTGAACGAAGGTGCCGCCACAGCCTTCCATCAGAATGATGAGCACGTTGGGTCTGC
>JAHAWW010000203.1 GCA_018383375.1 Prevotellamassilia sp.
GAGTCAAAAGGTAACGAACGGGCCGACGTCTGAAACCACATCAAATCGGACTGACCGTCATCGGCTGAAAGACGGGCGGCCCAAGCGCCACCTAAGGCTGCACCGCCCACAAACATCTGGCCGGTGGCCGGGGCATAGACCACGCCAAAAAGTGGTCGGCCGGCACTGACCAGGGCGATGTTGACGGTAAACTCGGCAGTGCGGCGGATAAACTCTTTGGTGCCGTCGAGCGGGTCGACTACCCACAGACGCTCGTGGCGGCTGCGCTCGGCGTATGGGGCGTGAAGGCCTTCTTCACTCAATATATAGATATCGGTGTCGGACAAATGGCGCACAATCACTTCGTGAGCACGGCGGTCGGCTAAAGTCAAGGGGGAGTTGTCGGCCTTATGGGTCACCTCCCATCCGGCTTCGCCGACATCATAGACGGCCATAATCTCACGGCCGGCGGCCACTGCGGCAGCGTAGGCCTTGGCCACCAAAAGAGAAAAAGGCGAAGATGACAGATTGCAAAGGGTTGACATAATGCTTAGGGATTGGTTATCTGGACTTGGCCCACGGCGGCGTTGTAGGTGATGTGATAGCGCAACATCTTCCTTCCTCCTTCGGCCGACGACACATGGCCGCCGTTGTTGAGGTCGTAAGTTCTGTGGCAACGCGAACAACTCATCGTGGTGGGCAAGTCGAATGAGAGTTTTCGCGTCAAGATTTGGTCAGCATAACAATTAGGGCAAACCAAATCATAGGCTACGGGGGCACTGCCGGTCTGCATGTCCGGAACGGCCGGAATGCCTACCACAAAGCCGGCAACATACTGCGGCCGAACGCGGTTGTCAAGCTCTGTCAACGGGTCGGGCGGACAAGTCCGGCCGTCGCTGCCCTCAAAGACAAAACAGCCATTCGAGACCACAACGGAGCAAAACATACCGGGATTGCTCAGAGCAGATTGAAGCGGGGCGGCGGTGAGCACACGGTCATACCTCAACCAAGCGCGCTGGGCAGCATAAAACCCATCCACATCGGTATCTCCACAAGACACCAATGCCGACAGGGCAATGAGGCTGATAATGACCGACCGTAGTTGCATTGTTCCAAAACTTTTAAGTGGCAGACCGAGAGGCTTTGTGTTTCTTCTGCTATTGCAACAATGCTTGCTCTGCCCGGGCCACTTGCTCAAAGCCGAAACGTTGGAAGGTGGCCTCCATCAATGCCGCCACACGGTCGTTGCAAAGGTTGCCCATGCTGCCGGCGTGGGTGTGGTGGATGTTTTTGTTGGGAGTGAAACAGCCGTGCTCTATGTCAAGACCCACTTTCTTGTA
>JAHAWW010000204.1 GCA_018383375.1 Prevotellamassilia sp.
GGAGAAAAATAACCGGAATAAGGGTAGCTTTTCCTATCCCTATCCCGATAAACGATTAAAATACAGATTATTGCACCGATTTGCGGCCATCCTTTTCTCTTCTCACCTCAAAGTTACGCAGCGATTAGCCATCTACAAAAGACAAAAGTGGGGCATGCTCTGACGCGAGGCGGCCATACGTTTTCGATGGCAGACGCCTACGCCCCACCATCGACACAACGGAACGCCCGCTATTCTGACGTAGCGTGAAATAATGTGTATTATCCCCGAAAATCGTGTGTCAGCCCCCAAAACGTACGCCAAAAATGTGATTGTTGTGACTGAAGCATCCAATCACAGCAATGCGCTTATTTTCAACGCAATACAGACGTGTGATTGGGTGATTGGGAAAAAGGCAACAATTTGGGGGTATAGAGAGAGATGGCTAAAGGCCATAGATGACCGTGCCGGGTATTGGCGACTCAATAAAAACAATCACCCCGATGCCTTGATGGAGGGCATCGGGGTGGATGGTTTTAGAAAGGTCTACGACGACTTAGTTAGGGAAAGTGGGTTTATTCATAAACATGTCATCGGTGTAGGAAATTTCAATGACCATTTCGTCAGACATAGGCTTCAACACGCCGGCATCGACGAGAGCGTCCATATCTGCCTTAAACTCGTTGTAGGCAGCTTCGGGGAAGATTTGAAAACCATTGCCGTAGTCGCCAATATAAGTGGCCACCTGACGGAGGAAGCCCCACTTCTCAAAATAGGGGAAGAGGTTGTAGCCGGAGAGACGGCTGGTCTTGCGGATGAAGTTGAGGATGTAGGGCATGTTGTTGTCCCACGTGCCATGATGCTCTTCGGTGATGTAGTTGCACCAAACAGAGGTGGGATATAACTCGTTGAGTTTTGCCAAAGCGCCGTTGGCGTTGTTGTTTTGAGCCATTGCCACGAGCTCGTATTTGTCATAGCCACCGGTCTTCTCAACGGTAGAACCGCCATCTTGTGACATCTGACGGAGAGACTCATAGAGGTCGGGACCAAAGTCGGGACAACCATTTTTCGTGAAGTAGACATAGAGCATGATGAAGGGGCAGAGGGTTTCGCCTACGCCGACTTCGTTGATGGTGCGTGCACGCAGTTTGTTGTCGACAACCTTCGTGATGTTGCGGGCGTCGATGGCAAGCGCCTTGTAGTCCGGATTCCAGTCGAGATGGCCTGCCATAGCCTCGGTGTAGCATGCCTCGCGAATATGGCTGGTGGTGGCATCATAGATGATGTTGCCGTCTTTGTCGATATCGGTATAGGTTTCGTCGTCAAGGAAGTGGCGGCGGGCATTGGGCCAGTGGTTGATTTTGTCGCTGGTGCGATAGCCCATTTTCATGATGTTGTAGTAAGAGTTCATGTTGTTGCTCACCTCATTGATGCCCTTCCAGCAGAAGTAGGGATGCATCTGATGCTGGTGGCCCCACTCGTGGCTCAGACCCCAAATGGCGTCATCGTCGCCGTTGACCAGCTTGTTACAGTTGAGCACACGGCTCTCTTGATTTCTGTGGAACGACACACCCAGACCGCCTTGGAACATATAATAGGTGTAGTTGACATAGGCGAAGGTGCGGTTTTTGGGCTGACGATTGTATTTGGTGAAGCCAAGGATGTCGTGTTCCCACTGAACGAGCGAGTCCATCACGGCGATGTATTGGCGATAGCCGAGGCTGCCGTCGATGGCGCGGCAATAGTCGTGAAGGCCTTGTGCCGACCAAACGAGGTGGACCTTCTTGCCCACAACGTCCATATGGCTGTTTTTGGCATTGGCGGTAAGCTCATACATCTCTTCGTTGGTCTTGTCGGCAGAGAGGTAGCCGTTGACCACGCCGTTGATGAAGTGCACCTTGATGTTGGGCATGCTGTCGGGGTCGTCATCGTCGTGATAGTCGATATAGGCCAGCGCGTCGTAGTCGGGCGAAACCCAACCGCCCTCGGCGTATTGGAACGAACCGGCGGGGTCAAACTCAATCACGTTGACACCGTTGTGCAGACCATAGGTGCGGGTCTGATGATCACCTCCGTCAAAGTTGCTGCCCACAATACCATTATACCAAGAGGTGAGCACGAGCGCAGCTGTCTTGTTGGCGGGCAGACCGCTAACAGCTACGGCATAGGTGCCGGGGGCCATCGTGATGCCGGTGACGCCGGGACGCTGGTCGTAGTATTTGCCGGGAGTGAGCCACATGTCTGAAAGGGCCTGCACACTGAGCAAACAGGGATATTCGGCCACGCGATAATCAGTGGAATAGGTGCCTTCGAAAATCTTGGTGGCCAAACTCTTGATGAAGGGATTGTAGATGGCATCGATGTCGTCGGCCGTCACGCCGTCGCGCAAGGTGGTGAGGCAGTCGTCGGCAAAAATGTCAAATTCGGCAGTTTCTCCCGAGAGCGTACGGAACTCCATCTCGGCACAAGCAGCGTAATTGTTTTTACCGCTTTTCACAACAAACTTGATGGAAACGGGATTGGCCAGACCTCCATCGGCAAAGTCGATGCGCGTAGAAGCTGAGCTAAAATCGAAGTCGTAACTGCCATAGAGGCGATAGTCGGTGTCGCCTTCACACTTCACATAAAGATCTACGAGACCAAAGTTACCATTGCCGCCGGCAGCAGCATCTGAACGAGGCACATAGTTGACATAGTTGATGAGGGGCGTGTTGGTGAAGTTGTAGATAAGAATGGCCGGTGTGCTGGCACTGACGGGAGTGACGGGGGCACCACCGGAATAAGCCGTGTGGAAGAGCGACTCATAGTTGCCATCGATAGTGTTGGCCACACCGCCGTCTTTGCCACTGCTGGCATGGCCATTGTCGGTGCACGATGCAACGGCAACGGGAGTGTCTTCAGGCATTTCTGCGACAGAACCGTCGGCGGCTTGCTTAATCTGAACAATCTGGTTAATACCGTGCTCGGTATTGATAAAAGAGATTTCGGCTGTACGTGCCGTCTCGTTGTAGTTGACATCGAGGTGCACATAAACCTGACCGGTTGGCGTGGCTTTCACTTGAGCCCACGACACGTTGCTCGAGACCTCATAAGGGATGTTGGCCGCAACGCTAAAGCTGAGCGTACGCTCCTTATAGCTCAGATTTTGGGCATGGGGCGTGATAATCATAGGCTGAGCACCTTCGGGCAATGTGTTTTGTGCCTGCGAAGGCGACACGGCCAATACCAGTCCGAGTGCCAAAAGAGCAATATTGTTTTTGATTTTCATAAATAGTTTGTTTTGGGAGACTAATAGTCTATGAGTTTAAGAGCGGTCGAGCTACTCTTTGTCTATTTGTATTTCTTATGACACTCTCACCTTTTGAACGTCAACTTCTTGGCCATTCACGTTTTCTATCCTAACGACATAGATGCCTTGGGGCAAACTGATGGTCTCGGTGCCATTCACCACCTTCATATACATTGTTTGGCCAAGGACATTGGAAATCTGGACAACGGACTCGCTATGGGTGGTGACGGTGATTTGACCCACACCGGGAACGATTTCGACGTTGTCTGAGGCTACATCGTCAATGCCGGTGATCTGTTCCACACCCACAGCAAACGGGCTGGTCTCTACATAAAAGCCGAGATCCTTATAAGCTTTGTTTGAGGTGAAGCGAACTACCACCTTGGGCTGCGGGGTGAAGAAACTGAACTTACCAGATGACACGAAATAGTCGTTGGGCTGTGAAGCCGATGCGGCTTTGGTGAGTTCGATGTAGTTGCCTTGGGCGTCAATCTTGTAAACGCTGGCAGCGGCATCAAGGCTACCGTCACTTTCGGCTGTGGCACCAATATAGCGATAGGCACTGAGGTCGAGCCTATTGGTGTTGCGTTCATCATAAGTCACAACGGGCACATAGGGCACGCCACCCTCTTTGAGCATATTCTCAGCTCCACTGATGTCGAAGTAGTTTTGGGGCATAAAGGCAATACGGCCGCCGGCAGGAGCATTGGCTTTGAGCGGCAGGGCGCCAAGCGTGAGCTTGTTGCCTGCAATATTTAGGCTGCTCAACTTTGTATTGGGCAAATAGAGTGTTGAAATTTTATTGTTAGCCAACGAAACATCTGAAAGATTGGCACAGTCGGCAAGGTCGAAGGTTGATGAGATGTTGTTGTTATCAATCACAAGTTGCTGCAAATTGGTCACACCACTGAGCGTGATGGAGGGCAGGCTATTGTTGTTGCACACCAGCGTAGTAATGGGCGAACCTGTAGGGATTGACAGCGTAGCATTGGCTTTATTGTTAGCGAAGTTGAGGTAGTCAAGCTCGGGGTTGTTGGTCACGCGCACACGAGTGAACTGGTTGTTGCTGACATCAATGGTGCGGAGTACGGCCGTACGGATGTTGAATGTACCTGTGAGTTGGTTGTTGGAGAGGTTGATGTTCTCGATGGCAGCCAAATCGTTTTCGGGATAAGTGGGGTTGGTGTAGACAATCGAAGTGAGTTGGTTGTTGGAGGCATCGAGGTCGGTCAGAGCCGTCATGCCTTTGAGAGAAAGGGTCGTGAGGCTGTTGTTGGAAAGGAAGAGAGAGGTCAACTCAGTAGCTCCGGTGAGGTCGATGTCGGTCAGACCGCAACCTGAGCAGTTGAGCATATTCCAGCGCTTGTCGCCGGTGATGACGATTTGACTGCCTTTCACTTCGCCGGTGATTTCGCGGATAGCGTCGTTACCGGTGTTGTAGGCCACGGCATTGCCATCGCCCCAATCAACGGTCACACCGGTATAGGTGTGGTTGACCTGCAAAGTGATTGACTCGCCCACGGCCTTGCCTGTAGTGAGCTTGACTACACGATCTTGTGCCTGAGCAGACATTGCGCCAATGAGCAGACCGCCGGCAAGAAGGAATGAAGGGAAACAATTATTTTTCATATTCTGATTTGTTAGTTTGCTATATTATATAAGGAGTGTTTGTGGCGTTTTATTTCACCGTAGGCGTGTTGGGGAAGTTAGGCACGGGGAAGGTGGGGATTTCGGCACTGGTGATAGACTCAATCTGTTCGTCGGTCAACGTCTTGAGACCAAGAGCCTCCATATCGGCCTTGAACTCATCGCGCATGCTCTTGAGCAGGGCCACACCCTTGTCGCCGTAGTCGCCAATAGTCATGACGATGGTGCGCATAAAGCCGCAACGCTCAAAGAAGGGATAGAGGTTGTAGCCGCTGAGCTTGGACGCTTTGCGCACATAGTTGAACATTGCCGGCACACTGTTTTGTGTCCACACCGAATTGGGAGTGATGAAGTTGTGGGTGGTCCAAACCGAAGTAGGATAGGCCTCAATGAACTTCTGATAAGCGCCATTCTTGTTGCTATTCTGTGCGCTACAGAGCAATTCATATTTGTCGACCGTGGTCTTGGCTTTCTTCACACCGGCTTCATAGTCGGGTTCAATGGCCGAACCGTTGTCGTTGTCGCTCTGGCGGAGACTCTCGTAGAGGTCTTCCTGGAAATCTTTGACGTAGTTGGCATTGTCTTTATCGCTAAAATAGCAATAGAGCATAAAGAAGGGTGCGGTGAGTTCTTCCACATACACCTCGTTGATGCTCACGCCGTGGTCGCGGTCGGTGGCATAAGAGGGAATGAGATAGGTACCGTCACTGTTGACATAGCGGTTGTATTGGGCGCGGATGGTGTCTTGGATTTCCGGACACCAGGCGTAGGTGTTGATTTGGTCGTAAGCTTTGATACGCGCACTGGCGGTGTCGTTGCTCAAAGCACCATTCTGAAAGAAGTGCTTGTACATGGCAGTCCAGTTGTTCTGAATACGGGCTCCGTGATTGCCGGTATAGCCCATATGGAGCACATTATAGCAAGAGTTCATGTTGTTGGATGCCTCAGCCAGACCGGCCCAGCAGAAATAGGGCGTCATCTGATGCTGGTGACCCCACTCGTGGCTCAGACCCCAAATGGCATCGTCATCATTATAAATCATAGTGCGGCAGTTGAGCACACGTGGCTCTTGGTTATACATAAACGATACGCCATAGCCGCCCTGGAACATATAATAGGTATAGTTGACATAGGCCATCGTGCGGTTGTCGGGGGTGCGGTTGTATTTGGTCAGACCGAGCAGGTCGTGCTCCCAGCCCACAAGCGAGTCGAGCAGGTTCATATATTGGATGAAACCAAGCGACGAGCCATCTGAAGCCTTACAATAGTTGGCCAAGCCCTTTGAAGTCCAAACGGAGTGCACCTTATCGCCCACGAGGTCCATGCAGGTGTTGGGCGCATTCTGACAGAGCAGGAGCATCTCTTCGTTGGTCTTGTCGGGAGAGAGATAGCCTTGGATTTGACCGTTCACGAAATGCACCTTGATGTCGGGATGGTTAGCGGGGTCGTCGTCGCTATAGTAGCTGATGTAGGCCAAGCCGTCGAAGTCTGACTTGAAGTTGATGAGGTTCAAGCCATTCTGAAGAGAATAAGAATATGTGGCAGGACCGGCACCTTCGCCCTTTTCGTTAAGTTCTTTCGAATACCAAGCCACCACCTTGAGCTGGGCGGTGAGGTCGTTGGGAATGCCGCTTACCAAGACAAGGTTTTTGCCCTTCGAGAAGTTGATACCCGTCACGCCGGCCATCTGGTCGTAATATTTGCCGGGGCTGTTCCACATCTCAGACTGGACATAGGGCGAGAGGTGGCAGGGGTAAGAGGCCACGCGATAGTTCTTCTCATACGTGCCGGCATAAAGCTGCTTGGCGAGCGCACGGATGGCGTCGACAGAAATGGTGTCGATGACATCGAGCGTCACACCCGGTTTAAGCGAACTGAACACGTCATCGGCAAAGATGTTACTATAGGGCGACACGTCTGAGATGTCTTTACGGAACTCCACCTCAGCCAACGAAGCAAAGCCGTTTTTACCCGTAAGGATTTTGAGCTGAATTGAAGTAGCATCACTCAAACCGCCTTCGAAGGTAATGGTACGCACTGCCGTGCTCATTCCCCAGTCGTAAGCGCCATAGAGTGTGTAAGAAGTCTCACCTTTGTGCTTGATGTACAACTCCACATTGCCCGGCACACCATTACCGCCGTCGGTACGAGGCACGAAGTTGATGTAATCAATACGATCGGGCTTGGCGAAGTTGTAGGTCAGGATGGCGGGATTTGAGGCGGAGATACCACCGTTGTACGGCGAGTGAAAAAGCGTTGAGGTGTTGCCGTCGAGTGTATTGTTGATGTCGCCATCGTTGGCATAAGGAGCGTGGCCGTTGTCTGTGCATGACGAGGGCGTCACGGCATCTTCAATCAAATCGGCAGCCGTGTTAGGCTTCTGCGTAATAGCCATGGTCTGCTGAATACCATTCTCGGCATTGGCAAACATCAACACGGCCATACGATCTTTAGGGTCGACGTTTTCTTCCACATGAATGTAGACCGTGCCGTCTTCACCCTTACGCACTGAAAGCCAAGACTGGCTACCAGTAACTTCAAAGGGGATATTGGCCGCTACTTTCAAACACATAGTACGCTCTTTGTAGTTGACCGTCTGATTGTGCGGAATGACAATCATCGGCTGGGCATCAGCGGGCAAAGCCGTCTGAGCCACGGCAGAGCCACTCAGCATAAAAGCCGAGAGAGCGACTCCTGCCATCAGATTTTTGAATGTAAAGTGTTTCATTCTGTAATAATTATTGTTTTGTTTGATAAAATCAGTGTGACGGCATCAACATAGTGGTGGCCGTTGAGATAGCACAGAAATATTAGATTGAAATTGAGCGCCAAGGCGCTTTTAAGCAAAAAGATTTAAGGTTTGTATGCATTGGTATGACAACCCACACTTTACGTCAGGGCGTAGTGGGGATAATATCACGCCACAAAAATAGAAGTTTACTTTTGTTCGGCAAAAAGAATAAGATTAAAAAAATTCTATTTTCTCTCCCGTTTGGGCGGGTTTATATTTGTTTAACGCTAAAGGCCATCAGATGTCATAAATAAAGCGTAAATTTGTGGTGAATACGAAGAGAACATTCAATCACAATCCTAATCATATCAAAAAAACAACTACACACACTATGAAGCACGTTTTTGCATTCGGTATTGCACTTTGCGCTGTTTGCCTCCTCGGTAGCTGCAAATCTAAAGAGAGCGCCTATCGTCAGGCTTACGAAAAAGCCAAACTTCAACAAAACGCCTCCAACAACGAGGCCACAACAGTGACAGTTGCTCCCTCTGCCAATGAGCAGCAGGCTGTCAGCGTGACACCCGTTAATCCAACACCCGCACCCGAAGACAATAGCGACGTGCGTACCATTGCCGGCGGCGTTACCGTCGTGGCCGGAGAGCCCTTGCGCACCTACAGTGTGGTTGTGGGTAGCTTCATCACTCAAGCTAACGCTGAAGGCTTGATGTCTCAACTTAAAGCAAAGGGATATGCCGCTCGTGTGGTCAAGACCAACGAAACCATCAACAACCACACCGGCTGGTTCCGCGTAGTGGCTTCTTCATACGATGACAAAGCCTCTGCTGTCAACTCACGCAACGAGCTCAAGAATACTTACGCCGGCGCTTGGCTACTCTATAATAAATAATAGAGCCTACAAACAATAAGCACTCCGATGGTCATTGGCCAAGAATGTGAGTGCTTCAACCCACAAAAGAGCGATGTGTCGTCCACACTGCCGGCAGTCCCGTATGGCCGGTGAAGGATGCAAACTAATGTCCTCTTTTGTGGGTTGATTTTGTTTTTGGGGGCAATCAGTCTTCTCCCTTTGCGTTTTGATTTTGGCGATGTCTGACTCTGGGCTTTGTTTTTGCCTTCTTTGAGGTCAATTGTTTTTCTCTCTCCTTTTATAATATAGACCACCATTGTTTGACGCTCTTCTCTCTTTTGGCCAGCTCCGTAGTCTTGCTCTCAATACGTATGGAGCAAGGCTCACTCCGGTGGTTAGACACGGGCTGTGGCTCGTCATTGCCACACTCTGTCTGATGCCGCTCAGTGCCACCGCCAACAAGGAGCAAGACCGGCAAGGAGACAACGGGACAGACAGCATTATGGCACGGATTTACCGCTATCCGGCTCGCCTCGGCCAAGCTCTTCCTGAGACTTGGACAATGAAGGTCTATGCCGCTCATACGCTACACACCCGCCGCAAAAACATCTTGACCCGCTACGTTCCGGGGCTCTTCAAACTGCAACGGGGAGAGCACAATTATTTCGGAGAGTCACTGAACCTTTATGAGAAAAAAGGGAGCGGCATCATGGTCAAAACAGAGTTGGCTGCCTATGGCACCATGCCTTATCGGAGTCGTGACGAGGTCTGGCTCGGGCAATATAATCCGTCAATCTATGCCGATGGTCTTTTCTCAGACCGCATTCTCTCTCCTCTTTGGCCGTCAAACCGCCGATATTATCGCTTCGCCGTCAAGGGGAGCCGATTGGAAGAGGGCAGACAAATTGTGTGCATCAACGTGACGCCGCGCTTCTCCAACACGCAATTGGTCAGAGGCGACTTCGACGCCGATGCCGAAACAGGGCGAGTGTGTCGTTTTAGTTTTGACTTTGTCTATGGTTTGGGGCGTCTGCACTTTGAAGGTGAAATGGGACGTAGCGGTTTAGCCTCTTTGGTGCCTTGCCGCATGGCTTTGGTCTCTCGTCTGTCAGTGCTGGGCAATAAAATTGACGAAACGTTCGATGCTACGGCGCTCTATGACTTCGCTGATGTAGGGTCACGGCGGCCGACTACCACAACAGACATTTGGCACACGACGACAGACACGGTGGTTCGCCAAAAAGCCTTCTTCGATGCCTATCGTCCACGTCCGCTATCCAGCGAACAAATCGCCGTATACGAACGCTCAGACACCACGACTGGGCAGACCGACACCGTCTCGCGACCTATAAGACGGTTCATTTCGCCCGGCACTGAGAACATGCTTTTCGACAGCCATGTGGTGACGTTTTCACCCACAGGTTTCGTCAAACTACCTCCCTTGCTCACACCGCGCAGCATAGGCTGGAGCCGGAGCAAAGGTTTTTCGCTTCAAACGCGTTTCGTCTTTTCCAAACAATGGCCGCAACGATGTAGTCTGGAATTTGCGCCTCGCGTGGGTTACAACTTCAAGCAAAAGCAGGTTTATTGGCGGCTACCGCTACGAATGGACCTCTACAGACTACGCAGTGGTTCGCTGACGCTCGAAGCCTCTGGCGGCGACCATGCCTACAGCAGTAGACAAGCCGACGAAATACGCCGCCAACTGGCGGGACATACCGAATACGACTCTCTCATTCACCTCTTCGACCAATATCAGTTTCACTATTATCGCGACAACCGTCTGTTGGCCTCCCTCTCAGTGTCGCCATTGCCTCACGTCACACTACAAACAGGGATGCGCCTGCACCATCGCACACTAATTGGATGGAACGAAACGGCAGCCGAAGGCGGTATGAAGCACTATCTGTCCAGCATTGCGCCTCGTGTGCAAATCATCTGGACGCCACAGCGACAAACCTCTCGAACGTCGGGCCGACACTATTCTTTATGGTCGGGGCATCCCATGCTCATGGCCGACTACGAGCGAGGTTTCAGCATAGGCCGGGCTTCCACCCGCTACGAGCGTATAGAGACCGACTTGAGATACACCTTGCCTCTGCGTGCTTTGAGGGCCATACATCTCAGAGTGGGCGCCGGTTTGTACACAAGAAGAGGACCGGACAGTTTTATAGACTACGACCATTTCCGTGATGAATGGATGCCTCAAGGATGGCGCGACGAACTCTCCGGGCAGTTTCAACTGCTCGACAGCCGTTGGTATAACGAATCAGACCACTACGCCCGTCTGTCGACGGCCTATGAGAGTCCGATGCTGCTCATTTCCCGTATTGGCAAATTAACACGCTACGTTCAGAAAGAACGCCTCTATTTCAACCTGCTCCACGTCAAAGCTTTGGGGCCTTATGGTGAATTTGGCTATGGTATTAGCCTTCCAATGATAGATTTTGGGGCTTTTATGTCGATTGCTAACGGCAGAGCCACTAAATTTGCAGTAAAAATCGCCCTCAACCTCGGCGGCGACTGATTTTGACACCAGAATTCATATCGCAGACCATAATCATACAATAAATACGCATCCATGTATATCCTCTTGCTCGCCTACCTCATAGGCGCATTGGCCATCTCGTTTTTATGCTCAATCCTCGAAGCGGCCCTGCTTTCCACTCCCATGCCTTTCATTTCAATGAAAGAAGCCGAAGGAGACAAGAGAGCCAAACGCTTGCACGACTATAAGAACAACATCGACCGTCCGGTGGCGGCCATTCTCTCTCTCAACACTATTGCCCACACCATCGGCGCGGCCGGTGTGGGTGCAGAAGCCACAAGGATTTTCGGTGAAGCCTATTTCGGTGTGGTTTCGGCTGTGCTCACATTGCTCATTTTGGTCTTTTCAGAAATCATTCCGAAAACCATTGGAGCCTCGCATTGGCGCAGTTTGGCCTTGCCCTGTACCAAGATAATCCAAACCCTCATCATTGTTTGCTACCCGCTGGTCCTGCTTTCAGAACTTATCACCAAAGTGTTTTCGACATCGTCGCCTCAAGTGTCAGTGAGCCGTGAAGAGGTGTCGGCCATGCTCAACGTCGGCACCGAAGAAGGCATCTTTAAGCCTCGCGAAAACTCCACTATCCAAAACTTCCTCACCACGGCCAAAGTGACGGCTCGCGAGGTGATGACGCCCAGCCTTGTGGTGGCCTCGGCGCCCGAAGATATGACAATGAGTGAGTTTCACGGCCATAAGCAGTTCAATCCCTATTCGCGCATATTGGTATATGCCGACAGTTCCGAACTCATCACCGGCTATATTCTCCGTGCTTCAGTCTTGGAGAAACTCGCCGAAGACAAGTTCGACCTCACGCTCTCGGCCATCCGTCGGCCCGTGATGTCGTTTTCAGAGGATGCCCTCGTGGCCGAAATTTGGGACAAGATGATTGAGCGCAAAGAACACATCTCCATCATCACCGACGAGTACGGTTGCCTGCGTGGCATTGTCACAATGGAAGATGTGATTGAGACGATGCTGGGCGTGGAGATTGTCGACGAAAACGACACAACCACTGATATGCAGAAATATGCTCGCGAGAAGTGGCAAAAGATTAAAGCGAAAAATTCATTATAAGTTTTCTTTACGCAAAAGGTCTCCAGAAGAAAGGGGCAAATCCTATTCGCATTTTGGGGGGGCGCCACCGATGGTGGCCGCTAAAGGTATGGCCTCAAAAAAATGCTTTGGTTGATTGTGATTATTGAACAGCCAAGCAAGAACTAAACAGCGGCTTTACGCTGAAGGGGCAACAGAAACCGAGAGATATATAGACCAGCTGCAGGAAAATATAAATCTATACTACCATCGTTACAATATAAACAAGCCCTTCCCTATACCCAAAGTTTGGCCTTTTCTCCAATCACACAATCACGCGACTCTAACCAACTGACTTTAAGCACAAAACGGTGATTGGACGCTCCGTCACATTTCCTTCACCTGCAATCACGGCATCGTCAGAAAATATAAACAAAAAAATCCGCCGCGGCTTCAATCTTAAACGAAGAAGTCGCGGCGGAATGTATTTTATGCAGTAAACCGTCTTGTCTTAGAACTTGAAGCGGTTGTCTTTAATCTTGACATCGCGGATGAGCGCGTCATAGAGACCTCCCTGCTGGCCGAAGATGCGGCTCAGCAGACGTTGGTTGCTCTGAGCCAGGGCGGCAACTTCATTAAAGGTCATGCCGGCAGCGGGGACTTTGCTGTTCACTTGAGCAAAATAAACGGCGGTGGCAGTCTTTACGGCCCCGGTGAACTTACCTGCAGCGGTGCGCTCAACGGCTCCGGCGAGGGCAGGTACATACATACTCAACTGACCCAATGAGATTTCAGGCTGTTTGTCGGTCTGTACGTTCTTCAAGGCACTGGCGCCCTTGAAGTCTTTAACGTTTTTGGCCATAGCCATAATTTTTTCAGCCTTCTTGTCGGCCTTCACCATCTCTGTGAGTTGCTTCTTCACGGTGGGGTTGTCCCAAGCGCGATATTCGCCCTTGTTGACGGCAGTGAGAGCCACGACAAGCAGTTGGTCGTTTTCTTTACCACACTCATAGAGTTTAGACACTTCGCCAACTTCAGCTTCTTCAAAAGCCCACATCATGGCTTGTTTGGCACCCTCACCACCAATGTTCATACGGAGGGTCATGGCGTCGCTGGTAGTAAAGCCGGGGCGCTCGTTGATGGTGAAGCCGGCCTTGACAGCATTCTTCTCGATGTCTTCGATGGTCTTGTTTTTGGCCAAGAAGGCGTTGAGTTGTTTGCGCTTATCGTTGTAGGTGGCTGTGGTAAACTTGACGGGGGTCAGCACGGCGGCAACGTTATATTTCATCGTGGGAGCCTTCGTGTCGAGCACGGTCGTCACGATAAACACGGGTTTGCCGTCTTGGGGATTGGTCACTTTGATATAGCCCGTGGCGCCTTTGCTCATTTGGCAAACGTCCTTGTACTCAGCTTGAGCGGCACTATCGGCGTTTTCGGGAGCGAGATAATAGGCTGTCTTCTGCCAGATGGTGTCACCCTTCAGGCCGTATTTCTTCACCATATCCTGATATTTGGCGGCTTCTGTACTGAGCGGACTGCCGGCCACAACGGCTTTGATGATGGATTCAGCCTTGGCTTGATCGTCGATGGCAAACTGGCACACCTGCATACTGTCGGGCGTGGTCTTGGCATCGATGAGTTTGATGGTGGCGTAATAGTTGGCGTTTTTCTCGCCAAAGGTGGTAAGCTCGGTCGGAGTCACCTGACCAATGGCCATAGAGTCGATACGGCTGGCCACTAAGTTGATATTGTTATCAGTGAAAGCGTCTTTTTTCAAATAAACGTTGGCGAAAGGCACATCGGTCTTGGCACCACGCATGATGCGCTCTACGTCTTTGGCGGCAGTGACTTTGCGCAGCGTGTCTTCTACGGCTTCCACCTGCTTCTTGATTTCGTCGATGTCTTGCGCACTGGCAGTGACTTTCACATTGATATACTTGATGTCACGGCTGGGTGTGCTCTGGAAGAAGAATTCCTTGACGCTTTCATATTTGGGCTTGAGGTCGTCGTCGGTGAAGCTGATTTCTTTGTCGGCGATGCTTGACGTGGGCACAAAAGCCAAGTCGAGGCTGCAGTTTGTGGCGTTTTCGTCAAAGTCCATTTTAGCGCCTACGGGGTTGGCCACCTGGCCCAACGACACCATGGCGATGTATTTCTGCGTAGCGACCTCTGCCGGTATACGGCTTTCACAATAGAGGCAGGCCTCTTTGATGTCGAGCAGTTGCTGAGCCTGGTCGGGGTTCTGCTTCTGGATTTGTGAGATGGACTTGTCGATTTCTTTGAGGAACTGCTTATAGCCTGCGGCTGAAGGCTGTGCGCCGATGCGCGCCATCATCAGCATAATCTTCTGGGCATAGGGAATGGCCTGAACGTTGGCCTGGCCGTATTGCAGGGCTTGAGCCACCTGTTCGAGTTGTTGAGGCGTCACAGCGGCAAGGGCATTTTGCACGTCGGCTTTCGAAACGACGAGACCGAGTTTGTCGGCTTGCTTGCTGATGATGTTCTCTTGAACGAACTGCTGCCAAACGCCTTCACGGATTTGGTCTTTGGTGTCGTCGTTCAACTGACCCGTAACGATTTTGGTGATGGTTTCCTCGTGTTTTACGCGTGCCTCAAGGTCTTCGTAGGTCAACTCAGAACCGTTAACTTCTGCCTCCACGTTGGGACGGGCACAAGAGTTGAGGTCGGTAAGCGTAACAATGAAGAGCAAAAGGGCACCACCGATGACTGACATCAACAGTGCCGGTTTGTTTCTAAGTGTTTGTAATGCTGCCATTGATTTTTTGTATTGTTTTTTTGTTTTAGTGACGTTGGTCTGAAGCCGGCAGTCCCGCCGGATTGTAGCCGTGGTTTTATACGGACAAATGGCATTGCCCGTCTGAGTTTAGGCCATAAATGACACGCAAAGATATAAAAAAGTAAGGAAGTGTTTCGTTTTCAGAGCAAAAAAATGGCTTTTTGCCTCTTGGCGTCACTCTTAACTTCACTCCCGAGCACGGCTTTCCATCGGTCAGCCCTGGGTGCGTGGCCGTGGCTGGGTGCGTGGAGGCAAAGTGATTTGCGGCAGGGTGTCGGGTGTCTCGTTAGCCCGGCCGTCGGCAGGCGGGGTCTCGGGCGGTATGTTGGCCGTGCCGGCTCCGCCTTCTTGCTCTTGAGGGGCGGGCATATAGCCGCTGGTCTGCCTGATGCTGTAGCGGGTCATCTCTTCGTTGGAGCGGAAGTGGTCACCTTCGATGGTGCGGTCGGGGGTGACGATATAGACGTAGCGGTCGGTCCAAAACTCGTGGCGACTAAGGTCCCAATAGAGTTGGCTCGTCTTGAAGGTTAGGCCTCTGACAAAGTCTTTGAGAAACACGTGGCCTCTGACGTCCCACAGGTTTTGGTTGTAGAGGTAGGCGGTGTCGGCAATGACATAGAGGTCGGGGGTGAATTGGCGCGAGAAGCGTTGCAGGTAGTGTCCTTTGGCAAAGACGTGGCGGGGCGGTGTGGTTTTGCCGTAGACTTCCCACTGCTCGGCAATGACCTTAAACTGCACGCGTCCCGAGTCACTGTAGAGCATAGAGCAACCCGACGTGACCATCACGGCCATTGAGTCGCGATGTTTCAAGGCCTCACCCATGGGCGGTGCGTCTCCGCCGCAGGCGGTCATTGCCCCCAGCGAAGTGAGCAGGCCTGTCAAGACCAAAAGGCATTGCCCCAGGTGCTTCATTAGTCTACCTTCCATTTCATGAACCAGCGCTCGTTAAACGAGAGACCGATGCAAAATCTAAGATAGTTCTCGGTAATCATTCCGGCCACTTTGGGCTTCACACGCTCATATTGCACGGAGAGATTGAGTATGGAGCGGTTATTGTAGGTGTTGATGATGGGCAGACCGACGCCGGCCGTGACGAGCCAATCTTTAGGGCCGTCCAAGCCGTCCACCTTGGTATAGGGCGAGGTGTAGGAGAACCCCAAGCGGTAGCGCACGCGTTGTTTCCAGCGCAGGCCGGTGGGATCGCCCACATATTCCATACCGAATGCTATCTTGGTCATATCGGTGTAGGCTCCGGTTTGGGCCACATAGTCGGGGCGGCCGTCGGGGCGATAGGTCAGAGTGGGTGATTTCACGTCGGCCCATTTCTGCAGACTATAGTCCACACCGACGCGCAGCGATTGGCCATAGGCCCAAACCAAACCGGCACCAAAGGTGTGAGGCAGGGCATAGGCTTGGCGGTTGATGAGGGTATCGCCCGAGACGGTATTATTGGTTATGGTCTGGTCATAGTAGGAGGCTTTAGACTTGATGTCGTGGCCCAGGCCATAGGTCAAACCGAGCACGAAAGCATTCTTACGACCAATCTTGGCGTTGTATTGCAGACCGAAGTCGAGTTTATAAGTGCGGATGTCGGCCACATATTGGCGGCGGCGCGATGCCACAGACGTCTGGCTGAACGAGGCCAACACGGAGTGGGTCATATCGCCCCACAAATAGCCGGCATTCACACCCACCGACAGGGACTTCACCGGGCTCCATCCCACACCGGCATACACTTCGTGCACACCGCCGTCGCCCGAATAGGTATCGGTCTGCGTGAGGTCGCTCTGATTGGCCACTTTATAGCTGTTGCTCAAGCTGTAGCCTATCGTGCTGAAAGGCATCAAGCCGAGCGATACGCCTACGCCGCGCGACACGCGGAAGCCCATCGAGAGATAGTCGTAGGAGGTGTTGTGGGCGTTGATTTTCTGTCCGTTTTGTTCAAGATTGGCATTTTGCATCGAAAAGCCCACGTCAAAGAGAAACGAGAGCGAATCGATATGTGCATACGACGCAGGGTTTTTCACGTTGAGTTCCTGGCCGTTTTGCATACCGTAGGCCAATCCGGCCATACCCTTGTTGAAGCCTTGGGCACGGTCGCTTAAGAGGCCGAAGCCATATCTTGAATAAGGCGAGTTGCTACCATTTGTTTGTGCTTGCAGCGAGAGGGCCGAAAAAAACAAGGCTACTGCAAGCAGGCGCTTTGTGGCGTGGAGCTTAGGGAACATTCTATTGGGATTAAGTCTAAATAATTTTCGTCAAAGCATAGTCTCTCCGGCGTGGTCAATGGCCGCCTTTGAGCAGGCGGTTGAGGCCTCGGGCCACGAGGTGGCTGTCGGTGAGGATGTTGCGCCTTAAGGCGTCGCTGAAGGCATAGCGGTCGCCGCCGGTGAGGAATATTTTGAGATTGGGGAAGCGTTTTTGATGATGACGGATGCAGCCTTGAAGTTCATAGCCAATGCCACGCACCACTCCGGCTCTTATGGCCGTGTCGGTGTCGTAGCCCAAGTCGGGCACCTCTCCGCCGTCCACGTCGATGCGGGGCAGGCGGGCCGTACGGGCATGCAGGGCTTCGAGCCGCATTTCCACGCCGGGCGAGATGTTGCCTCCCACATAGAGGCCGGCGGCATCTACAAAGTCGTAGGTGATGCAGGTGCCGGCATCGATGACCATAAGATCGGTCTGCGGTACAAGGGTCACCGCGCCCACCACAGCGGCAAGGCGGTCGGCACCCAGGGTTGCCGGTGTGCGGTAGGCCACTTTGACGGGAGCGGGTGTCTCGCCCGTGACATGCAACACAGGGCAGCCGGCACGCTCTATCTCACGCATCAGGTCGGCATCGTCTGCACCCACACTGCACCACGCCAACCGTTCGGGGCGATAGTGGTGAATGAGACGGGCCACCTGAGCCGCACAATCGTGCTCAAATTTTTCTTCGGCCACGAACTCATCGCCGTCGAATGCGGCCACTTTCGTGCGGGTATTGCCTATGTCTATCGTCAGGTTCATACCATATAGGCTCACGGAGAGCTCTCTTGATGGGTGTTGATGCTAATATCGTGCAAATTTACGCCTTGACGGCCGAAAGGCAAAATATCTCTTTGTTTTTTTCAACGGCCCAATCTCTAACCGAGACTAACGCTCAAGCCGCATCATCGCTCTGAAAGCGCCGAGACATACGGGCAGAGCCAAGGCAAAAGAGCACAAGTCAGACAGGGCTTGACAACATTCCACGCCGCGCAGTCCCCACAGCATCGGCAACCACACAATGAGGGGTAGGAAGAAGAGTCCGTTGCGCGCAGCCGCCACCAAATTGGCCCTAAAAGCCGACCCGATGGTCTGCAAATACATATTGGTCAAGACGATAAAGGGGATGAGAGGCCAAGCCAAGAGTTGCCAACGCAGCGCCGAGGCACCCACGGCCACCACCCCGGCCTCATCGCGAAACAAGGCCACAGCCTGTTCGGCCAAAGGCCAGGACAAAAGTGCACAGCACACTAAAAATACGGTGCCCACTCTCACGCAATAGGCAAAACCGGCCTTGACGCGCCGATAAAGACCGGCACCATAACAAAAACCACAGAGGGGCTGAAAACCTTGTCCCAGGCCCACCACCACTGCATAGAGGAAAAACGAGATACGCCCCACCACCGACATTCCGGCTATGGCGGCATCGCCATAGGCTCCGGCAGCCACATTGAGCCATGCCACCGAGACCGACGCCAATCCCTGACGCATCAACGAGGGCGAACCGCCGCGTACCATTTCTATAATATACGCGCGCGCGAGGGGCGTGAAGCGAAGACGTATCTGCAAGTCGGGGTGACGCCGGGCATAGTGCCACAGCATGGCAAAGCCGGCTGTCTGCCCAATGAAGGTGGCCCATGCCGCACCGGTCAATCCCCAGTCGAGCACAAAGATGAGCAACGGGTCGAGCACGAGGTTGACGCCTGCCCCCACCATCACGCCGCGCATGGCCAGTCGGGCCGAACCACAAAACCGCAGTTGGTTGTTGAGCGTCATCGAGGCGGTCATCATCGGCGTGGCGAGCAACACGACGCCGAGGTAGGTCATCGTGGGTGCCATCACCGTGGGAGTGGCGCCGAGCAGGCGGCAGAGCCACGGCAGCGTGGCCAGACCAACCACACCGAGCAGCAGGCCGGTAGCCAGGCTGGCCATCACGCCCGCGCGGGCCATGCGTTGGGCTTTGTCTGTGCGCCGCGCACCGAGTTGACGCGAAATGTAGTTGCCCGAACCATGCCCGAAGAAGAAGCCCACGGCCTGCACCACACACATGGCGGCATAGGCCACACCCACGGCGGCTGTGCTTTGCGTGTCTATGCGTCCCACAAAGCAGGTGTCTGCCATGTTGTAGAAACTCGTGGTGAGCATCGTCAACACAGCCGGCCAGGCCATCTGTCTGATGGCCCGGCCTACGGGTGCCTGCGTGAGCAGCATATAATTATCGGCCTGTGGATGGTTCATGGCTTTTACGTCAGCCTTTCTTTGTTTTTATTTGTTGCCCTTTGCTCTGTTGTGGGTTTTGCAGAGCATCTCACAGTTTTCAATGCCTGTTGCTCCTCCTTTGCTCCAAGCCGTCACGTGGTCGGCGTCCATCTCCGATAGTTTATAGAGGCGGGTTTTGTTCGCATTGTCGCCTAAGGCGCAGAGTGGGCAATTGGAGATTCCTTTTTGGGCGGCGAGTTCGGTCTGTCGCTTATAGGCGGCTCGTTTTGTAGACTCTTCAAAGATGCGGATGTCGAGCAGGCGTTTGTCCGTCTCTCCGCCAAGCACATATTCATAAATGCCTCGCGGACATCTCACGCTTTCGTCGGCCTGCAGGGCGCGCACGCGCTCGGCCAAGTGTTCTGTGCTGTAGGGCGTGTTGTGGTAGGTTTCATAGAGTCTGCCCCACTCCAGTCCGCACATATCGCGCTCCACCATCGTAAACGTGCCGGCCACCCAGTCTATCACTGAGCGGAAATAGCTTTCCAGTTCGCCCGTCGTGGCGTCGTGGCGGTGGCGGCTCATATAGGCATCCACGCTCATCTGTTTGCTATGACAAATCCAACGAAGCGCTTCGGCCAGATAGTCTTGCCGTTTCACGTCGCCCTTGACGTAATGGCTCCATTTTTGTGTCTCTGCGTTTTGCGAGTTGCTGAACACGCGCTTGGCGGCCGTCACGAACTCGCCCGAGTATATGGCATTGAGCAGTTCTTGTTCGTTGAGAGGGATGCCCACGATATTGATGGTTTTAAACCACTCCTTGATTTCTCGCTCTTCGCCCTCACATTCATACACGAGCAGGGGCGACTGCAAGATGCGGCTCTGTAGTTCTTCTGGCAGGCCTGAGAAATATTGCACGTTGTCGGCTTCGTCTTTGATGGCAAATTTGCCTGTGACGAATCGCCCTACAGAGGTGATGCGCTGCTGGCCGTCGAGTACTTCGAGGCGACCGTCGGCCGTACGGTTAAAATAGATGAGTCCGATGGGATAGCCTTTGAGCAGCGACTCAATCACGGCCACGTCGCGTTTACCGTCGTTGTAGATGTAGTGTCGTTGATATTCGGGCTGTATGGTCAGTCGGCCGTCGAGTCCGAAAAGGCCTTTGCCTTCCAGTTCGTTATAGGTGAAGCCTTTGCAAATGTCGGCTACGGTCCATTCGGTGTGCAGGATGGTTCTCATTATATCAATCGGCTTTTTGAGTTAATGATTGTCTTTATGAAGAATATGAGAAGAAGGGGGTGCTCTGTTTCAGTTCATCTGTCAGATACATTTTCCCGTCGGCTGATTTCATTTTCAGTTGACTACAATTGTAGTCAACTCACTGCCTTCTTTTTTTAAGGCGTGTTTTCAATACGCTCCAATACTTGCGTGGATTAGGTCTGTCCGTCAAAACCTCCAACGCGTCCACAATTGAGAAGTACCATTTATCTTCCTTATCGTCCCAAATGGTGCGGACTTTTTTCGCTTCAAAAAGTTTTATGGCATTGGGCTGGAGCATAGGGCTTATTATGTTTTTAATAATTGGTGGTAAGGTGAAAAGTGGAGCATACTTGCAGGAAGTTCTATTCTATACTTTCCTAATTAGAATTCTAAAATAGAGTCTGTTTCCATTGACATACGGACGGTCATACTTCTCAAATCCGGCTATTCTTAGACTTAATAAAGAGGCGTTTGTACCGTTTACCCCCCCAGAAATAGGCTGCTTTATGGTGCTCGTATCGTCCCAAATACCATTTGAGAAGCCCTTCCCTTCGCTTTCTGTTGCCCCCAAAATTTCAAACTGCTCGGGACAATATTTATCGAGGAAAGAGATGGGCACGCCCATCACGCCGTCGTAGTCTGAGGGGATGGCATCAGTATAGGGCACTTCTATGGCGTCGTAATTGTCGTAGCGATCGTATGCTGGTTTGCCTTTCAGCTCTTTGTGTTTGGAATAGCGCAGGTTGTC
>JAHAWW010000208.1 GCA_018383375.1 Prevotellamassilia sp.
GCTGTGTTCAAAAATGGGGCTTGTGTGTGACACAAAGACGTGGATTTTTTGTAAATAAACTTCTGAGCGGTCCAACGAAGTCGAGAAAGGGCAGAAAAAAGTGGAAAATAGGTCGGATTTTTACCGAATTCTTGATTTTCAACTTCGGCAATTAGGCGAGTTTTTCCTGCCATAAGCCCAGTTTTTCCCGGCATAAGGGCTGTAAAACCGCGATTTGACGCCATAAAGCGCAGAAAAGCAAAAAAGAGCAGTCCGGGGCTTCGGACTGCTCTTTTCTTACTTCAAATATAACTCGTGTTGAGGTATGCGAAAAAGACAAACCTCAGACGATGCCGCGACCGTGACAGTTTTTAAACTTTTTGCCGCTGCCGCAGGGGCAGGGGTCATTGCGTCCCGGCAGTTTCTCTTTGACGATGGGCTGAGGTGCCTTCTGACGTGTGTCGTTAGCGGCAGCCTGTTTTTGTGCTTCGTCTTCGAGGCTCTCGTGGCTCTCGGTGTATTTGGGCTGCGGCGCTTTGGGGGCGGGGGCTGCCTCTTTGACTTCTTCGGGAGCCTGCGTAGGTATTTGTGCGCGTGTGAGTGTGGCGATGGTCGAGGTGTTAATCTTGTCTACCATCTTCTTGAATATTTCTGCACTTTCGAGTTTGAAGATGAGCAAGGGGTCTTTTTGCTCGTAGCTGGCATTTTGCACCGACTTTTTGAGTTCGTCGAGCTCGCGGAGGTTTTCTTTCCAAGCCTCGTCGATGTTGTGCAGGAGTATGGCTTTCTCAAAGTCGCGCACTACGGCCTTGCTCTCAGACTCATATGCCTCTTTGAGGTTGGTCTTGATGTTGTAGACGAGTCGGCCGTCGGTGATGGGCACGAGGATGTTCTCATAGCGGTCGCCTTGTTCCTCATACACTTTTTTGATGACCGGCACGGCCACTTCGGCGAGACGGTCAATGCGGCGGCGGAAGTGGTCCATGACGGCTTCGAATGCTTTCTCTTCGAGGTCTTCGCGTTTCATGCCGTTGTATTCCTCAAGGGTGAAGGGGCATTCCAGCGCAAGGATTTCAATGAAACGGGTGCGCACCTCAGCATAATCGTCTTTGGCGAGAATGGTGCAGACGCGGTCCCAAATCATATTAGAGATGTCCATGCCGATGCGCTCACCCATGAGTGCGTGGCGGCGTTTCTCATAGATGATGGTGCGTTGCTTGTTCATCACGTCGTCATATTCGAGCAAACGTTTGCGGATGCCGAAGTTGTTTTCTTCGACCTTCTTCTGAGCGCGTTCGATGCTGTTGTTGATCATTCGGCTTTCGATCATGTCGCCGTCTTTGAAGCCGAGGCGGTCCATAATGCGGGCGATGCGCTCTGAAGCAAAAAGGCGCATGAGGTTGTCTTCGAGCGAAACGAAGAAAACGCTCGAGCCCGGGTCGCCTTGACGACCGGCACGTCCGCGCAACTGACGGTCTACGCGGCGGCTTTCGTGGCGCTCCGTACCGATGATGGCGAGACCACCGGCAGCTTTCACCTCGTCGCTGAGTTTGATGTCGGTACCACGGCCGGCCATGTTGGTGGCAATGGTCACGGCGCCGAGCAGGCGTTCTTCTTGTACGGTCTTGCCGTCGGCGGTGGTGATGGAGACGAGACCCGGTGTGCTCTGACCGGCGCGTGCCACGATTTCAGCCTCCTTCTGGTGCAACTTGGCGTTGAGCACCTGATGGGGAATGTGGCGCAGGTCGAGCATACGGCTGATGAGTTCACTCACGTCTACGCTGGTGGTGCCGACGAGCACTGGGCGGCCCTGTAGACGCATTTTCTCAATCTCTTGGATGACGGCGGCATATTTTTCACGCTTTGTCTTGTAGACGCGGTCGTTCATGTCGTTGCGGAGTACGGGCTTGTTGGTCGGGATTTCCACCACATCAAGCTTGTAGATGTTCCAAAACTCACCGGCCTCGGTGATGGCCGTACCGGTCATACCGGCCAGCTTGTGGTACATACGGAAATAGTTTTGCAACGTGATGGTGGCAAAGGTCTGTGTGGCGGCTTCCACCTTGACGTGCTCTTTGGCCTCGACGGCTTGGTGGAGTCCGTCGCTCCAGCGGCGGCCTTCCATAATACGGCCCGTCTGTTCATCGACGATTTTCACTTGTCCGTCCATGACCACATACTCCTCGTTGATGTTGAACATCGTGTAGGCCTTGAGCAGCTGGAGAATGGTGTGGACGCGCTCGGCCTTGATGGCGTAGTCGGCATAAAGGGCATCTTTGCGTTCCACGCGCTCTTGGTCGCTCAGGCTCTTGTCGGCCTCGAGCTCAGAGAGCAGGGTGGTGATGTCGGGCAAGACGAAGAGCTGGTCGTCTTTCACTTGGTCGGCCAGCCACTTATTGCCCTTGTCGGTGAGGTCGCACGAGCGGAGTTTTTCGTCAACGACAAAATAGAGCGGCTCAGTGGCTTCGGGCATGCGGCGGTTGTTGTTTTCCATATAGATGGCTTCCGTCTTGAGCATGCCGGCTTTGATGCCTTGCTCCGAGAGGTATTTGATGAGCGGATTGTTTTTGGGCAGGGCCTTGTGGCTTCTGAAGAGTTGCAGGAAACCTTCTTCGACCTTTTTCTTGTCGCCTGAGCCGATGAGTTGCTTGGCTTCGGTGAGGTATTGGGTGGCCAGTTTGCGCTGCACCTCAACGAGGCGCTGCACGAGAGGTTGGTATTGCTCAAACAATTGGTCGTCGCCTTTGGCCACCGGTCCGGAGATGATGAGCGGCGTACGGGCGTCGTCGATGAGCACGGAGTCGACCTCGTCGACAATGGCGAAGTTGTGTTTGCGCTGCACGAGGTCGCTTGGGTTCATAGCCATATTGTCGCGCAGATAGTCGAAACCAAACTCGTTGTTCGTTCCGAAGGTGATGTCTGCCAGATAGGCACGGCGGCGTGCAGCCGTGTTGGGTTCGTGCTTGTCGATGCAGTCTACGCTAAGCCCGTGGAACATATAGAGCGGCCCCATCCATTCGGAGTCGCGCTTTGAGAGGTAGTTGTTGACGGTGACCACGTGGACGCCGTTGCCGGTCAAGGCGTTGAGATAGACGGGCAGGGTGGCAACGAGGGTTTTACCTTCACCAGTGGCCATTTCAGAGATTTTGCCTTGGTGAAGAACGATGCCGCCAAAGAGTTGCACGTCGTAGTGCACCATGTCCCAGGTGATTTCGTTGCCACCGGCCACCCAATGGTTTTGATAGATGGCGTTGTCGCCCTCAATGCGCACGAAGTCGTGAGTGGCGGCGAGTTCGCGGTCAAAGTCGGTGGCGGTGACTACGAGTTCCTCGTTTTCGCTGAAACGCTTGGCGGTGTTTTTGACAATGGCGAAGGCCGTGGGGAGAGCCTTGTTGAGGGCCTCTTCATAGCGTTCGAGTATGTCTTTTTCGATTTTATCAATTTGGTTGAAGATGACCACGCGGTCTTCGATGGGTGTGGCCTCGATTTTCTGCTTGAGTGCAGCCACCTTCTCTTTGAGGTCGTCGGCCGAGTGCTGGATGTCGTGTTGCAGTTCTTTGGTCTTGGCGCGCAACTCGTCGTTTGAGAGGGCTTCGATGGTGGGGTAAACGGCGAGCACTTGGTCCACGATGGGCTGTATCTCTTTGCGGTCGCGTGAGGCCTTGTTGCCGCCGAGCAGTTTGCTTAAGATTTGGTTGAAATTCATATTGTCGTTTTTGTTTTTATCTGAGTGAAAGGTGTGTGGTTGTCACGAGGTGGACGTTAAAAGAGCGGAGCGGAACTGCAGGCGTTCGGAGCTCTGATGCGCATAGCCTTGGAGAGTGTGGGGGCTATGCGGTCGGTGGTGACAGCCGTGTCGAAGGTTGAGGCTTGGAGGCCGCCGCCGAAGAAAATGATGGGGTAGGGGATGTAAGACTCTCTGACGGGATTTTTTTTAGAGTTTTGTCCGTCGGTGTATTGCCAACCCGGTGCCACCTCTATGAGGATGTCGCCCGAGACGCGTGGGTTGTAGCCTCCCCTTATTTTGCTGATGCCCGGTGTCCAGGCCCCTTGTAGCAGGCGGCGCGAGGTGTAGACGTCTTTGACGCCTTCAAGTTGCATGAGGAAGTCTTGCGAGCGCTCGAGCATTTCGGCCAGGTTGAATTGGCCTTTTTCGATGAGTTTGTGGTCAAGATAGATTTGTGTGCCATAACAGGCTTCGACAAACTGGCCTTGTCCGTAGATGGCCACGAGATACATGTTGAGCAGAGCGGCCGTGCGCTTCATGTCGAAAGTACCCGTGGGGATGCGGTATCGGCTCAGGTCGGTGGTTGTCTCGGTGGCATAGCCCGACGATGTGAGCACGAGGAGCACGTTGTCGATGCCGGCCTTTAGATCGAGTGTCGCAATGAGTTCGGCGAGTGCCTGGTCGAGCCGCACATAAGTGTCTTGCAGTTCCATGGGCGATGCCGACTCGTTTTGTCCGGCATATTGTCCGGCATAGTAGGTGATGGCGAGATAGTCCGTCACGGGGTCGGCGCCGATCATCGTGCTGTTGATGCAACTTTTGGCGGCTGCATTGATTTCCTCGTTGACCAATGCGCTGGTCTTATAGTCGGCAAATCGGCTTTCGCCTTTAAACTTGTGGGCAAAAGGCTTCTTGACGCCTCCGGAGAGGAAGTAGCTGAAGTTGCCCACGAGTTCGGAGCATGGTCGCCACTCTGTTTTGTCGATGTCGCTGATGGTGCCGAGTGTGTTTCTTACGGCAGCCCATGCAGGCAGTGCGCCATAATAATTGGTCGAGCTCCATTTGCCTGTTTTGTCGTCAATCCACACGGCAGCGTTGGCCGCGTGTCCGGCCGTGAGTATGGCGGCTTCTCTCGACGGTGCTATGGCAAAGACTATGGGTTTGTCTTCGCCGGCCGCTTTGAGTTCGTCGCTGATGGTTGAGACGCTGAGGCATCGTGCCGACGATTGGTCGGTGGTGCCGCCGGTGCCGGTATATTGTGTGTCGTCTACGCAGAATGTGGGTCGCAGGGTTTCGCGGTCGAGCCACATTCGTCCCACGACGCCGTGGCTTGACGGTGCGGTGCCTGAGGCGATGGTGGCTGCTGCCGAGGCGATGTCGGGATGGGCCAACGGATGGTCGACATTGGTATATACCACACCGTCGCGCAGCAGTCGTTTGAAGCCATCGTTACCATAGAGCGGCATGAAGGCTTCGAGATAGTCGCTACGGAGTTGGTCTACGAGAATATTGACCACAATCTTGGGCACGGCTCCGCCCGGCGTGCCGGCGGCTCTCACGGGTGAGGCGGCAAGCACGCTCATCATTGTGAGCAGTGTGGGCAGCAACTTGATGTAGAAGTCGGCGCTGCCTGCAGATTGTGGATGTCGTTTTCGGGCCATCTATTATATTATAGGTGTGTAAGAGTCTAAGAGACGAAGAGATTAAGACTGATTGCGTCGGGCCTGTCTGTCATTCGGTCGTCTTGTGCGAGGGGAAGCGATAGTTCATCCCCACTCTAATAAGCAAAATCAGTGCCAAAAGATAGATTTCGATAGGAAATTTTTGACCGGATATGATTGCTGCCACGGCCAAGAGACCGAGCAGTAGGCCGGAGACCACGTGGAAATGGTCGGGACGGTCTTGAATGTTTTGTTTGATTTTCCATCCTAAATAGATGAGAGGCAGCGGGTTGAGCCAGACTATCAGCCAGTTGCTTCCCACGCCGGGATGGCTGGAAAAGAAGTAGAGGAACGTCACCATCAGGCCTGCCAGTCCTTGAACTAACAAGAGCAGGTTGTCTGTCGCGGTGAAGACGCGT
>JAHAWW010000210.1 GCA_018383375.1 Prevotellamassilia sp.
TGCTCAGCGTCTACCGTTCCGCCAATGCCTCTGCGCCCACCGTCTTAATCGTCAACGGCTTTGAGCGTCTAAGCGGTCCTGCCCGTGTGATTGGCCCCGACAGTTTGGGCTTTGACCTCGATGCCGACCTCGGTGTGGCCAGAGACTATACTCGGGCTTTTGCCGGCCGCCAGACCAATTTCGACCGTTCGGCCATGGGACTTGAAGGCCCCGGCGGCCTGGGTTATTGTGGCAACGAGCTGGTTGGGGTGAAGGTGATGGGCAACACGATGGACTTTCCCGTGACTCATGGCAGTGCCATTGCGGCCACGGGTCACTACAACTACGTGTCGTGCAGCCGCCAAGCGTTTGTGGAGGGACAAATCCGCCTCTCAGACTATGCCGTTATAGACCTCATCTGCGGTTTGCAGCGACATGCGCCGCAAGACTTCAAGACCTATAAGATTTTTGACGCTCCCATGCGCAAGCAACTTAAGGACTATTTGGCCTCAAATGGCGCCTTGATGGTCAGTGGCAGTTATATCGGCACCGACCTTGAGACTGCCGACGAGCGAGACTTTGCCTGCCAATACCTCAAATATCTTCCGGCAGGTACGGCACGTCAAGACTCCACCGACTATGTGCGGGGGCTTAACATCGCTCTGCCCATCCAGCGTGCGGTGGGTGGCGAGCGTTATGCGGTGCAGGCGCCTGATGCCATCGTGCCGGCCGACTCGTCAGCCTTCACTGCCTTTGCCTATGGCGGCGGACAGAGTGCCGGCATCGCTTCAACTGGCCGGGGCGCGCGGGTCATCGCCATGGGCTTCCCGTTTGAGTCAATCACAGACGCCCATTTGCGTGAACAGGCCATGCAGGCCATTCTCACCTTCCTCACCACGCCCAATAGCGACAAATAGCCTGTTCTATGCAATTTTTATTGCCAAAAAAGCTATTATTCTTTAAGAAATCCATACTTTTGAAGACAGAAAACCAATACAACCTATTTCCGGCCACGTCATGATGCCGTCAGGCGGCGGCCGTTGTCTTCGGAATATCCATAACGTTTACACTTGACTTTTTATGAAAAAACGCTTCTCAACCCTCCTTCTTGCGGCGCTCAGTTTTGCACTGCCGCAAGTGATGATGGCACAAACAGACACTCAACACAAGATGGACGTTTTTGCCCAAACTTTAATCAAGCAAGCAAAAGCCTCACAGACCAATAGCGCCACAAGACGCACGGCCGAGACCTCTGTCAGATTCCTGCTTAGAGCCACCGACACCGAAACTGTCGTTCAGGCCATTGAAGCTTTAGGCGGCAAGGCCAATACGGTCGCCGACCAAATGCTTTCTGTCACCATTCCGGTTGACGGCATTCAACAACTGACCGCGATGGACGAGGTGGTTCGCATTTATGGTCCTAAGAAAATGCGTCTGCGCAATAACGCCTCGAAAGAGTCGACCGGCGTGTCGCAAATCCATGCCGGCACTGCGCTCGACTCGCCCTATAAGGGAGAAGGCGTGCTCGTAGGCATCGTTGATCAAGGATTTCAATACAACCATCCGGCCTTTAAGGACGCCAATGGCAACACCCGCATTGCCAAGATTTGGCGACAATGTGTCGAGAACGAACAGCCTACCTCTGACATCACGCTCACTCACGACGAACTCTTTGAGAGTCACGGCACCCATGTGGCCGGTATTGCGGCAGGCAGTGAGATTACCATTCGATCAGGTCTGACTTCTGTCAACCTCACCGGTATGGCTCCCGAGTCTAAACTGCTTTTGGCCACGACCGATATGACTGGTCAAGGTATTTTGGATTGTCTGGCCTGGCTCAAACAAGAGGCAAAAAACCGCAACCAACCCATAGCCATCAACCTCAGCCTTGGCTCGTATGTACACCCCTGCAACAGCAACTCAGAGAATATAACGCCCTACGACACCTATGCCGGAAAAGGTATGGTGACCTGTGCGGCTATGGGCAACGAGAATGAAGACAAAATTCATGCCAAGGTGCAACTCGAAAACGTAGGCGATGAAGGCTATATCGCCTTTTATCCCAATCTTAACGATGTTAATTATGTCATCGGCGCAGGTGAACAGACAGACAGCATTCAGAGTTACGACTATGTGCCCGGTATATACGACAAAAAGACTCAAACCTTCACGGCATTCACCGACGACTTCTTGAAGAATTCAAAGAATTTCTATTCGGGCAGTTTTTTTGACGTAGGCAGCCATCAGCAGTGTTTCGAATATTTCATCCCCGACTATAATGCTTTAGCCACAGAACTGGGCGTGTCCACCCTTAATACCCGTCCTGCCATCAAGTTTGTGGCCACAAAGCCCAATACCACTGTCCATGCCTGGAGCGAATTTAATACGTTTTATTCCGATTCAAATATTGGCGTAATGCCCGACGACGACTATCTCTGTTGTGATGCCGCTGCGGCTTCGCGCGTCATTGGTGTAGGCTCTTACGACAATAAAGCATCGTATAGGGCATTAGATGGCACCCTCCACAGCTACTCGAAGTCAACGCCGGGAGGGCTGACTTATTTCAGCAGTCGCGGACCACTCTTGGGTGGCTACATCTACAAGCCTACGGTGCTCACACCGGGTCTCGGCGTTTGTTCGTCTGTCAATGATAAAGAATACAGTTATAGCGACCCAAATACCTCTTATGCCATTGATAGCAATCGCAAGTCTGTGAGCTTTGACAATGCGGCTGCCGGCAAGGCACATTTCCTCTACGGCATGATGTCGGGCACGTCTATGGCTACACCTGCTGCCACCGGCATCATTGCGCTCTGGCTGCAGGCCAACCCCGAGCTCACACCCGAAAATGTCACCGACATTATCAAACAGACGGCGAAACACGACAATCTCGTAACGGGTGTGCAGGGTGAGTATCAGGTTGGCACGGGCTATGGCAAGATTGACGCTTATGAAGGCTTGAAGAAGGCTCTGCAGATGGCCGAAGAAACTGGCGTGGAGCAGACGCTCGAAGCCGATCAACCTGTGACGCTTGAGAAAACTGCCGACGCCTGGCGTGTGCTCTTCAACGTCACCGTGCCGCAGGCTCGTGTGAGTGTGTCGACCCTCGGCGGTGCTGTCGTGCAGACAGTCGACTTCGGCCGACAGGTCCGCGGCAGTGAGCAGTCCGTCGACCTCGGCGGCCTTCAGACCGGCGTCTACGTCGTGACCATCAC
>JAHAWW010000213.1 GCA_018383375.1 Prevotellamassilia sp.
CCCCTACGGCCGACGGCAAAACTCTGTACGTTTTCACCAAAAACACCGATGGTGCTGCTCTCTTCTCGCTCCTTGATACGACCAATGGCAGTTTCGAAGCCAACAAAGCCTGCCTGGCTATTACCCCACTGAGCGAAGCTCCCGCCACCATACGCATGAGCCTCGACAACAACCTCACCGGCATTGGTACTGTGGCCAACGAAAAGCCTGCCGTAGGCAACAACACCCTCTACGACCTCACCGGCCGAAGAGTAACCACGCCCGCCAAAGGACAAATCTGCATCAGCTCAGGCCGGAAGATTTTGGTGAAATAAACCATATGTCAAACCCTTAACTTCACAGAAATTATGAACAAGAAAACATATCTCGCTCCCCAGTCTGAACTCATGACTTGCCACACCGAAGGTATGATTGCCGCAAGCGACCCCACGGTGACCATCTCCAACAGCGAAAGCGACAAGGCCGCCGGTAGCGCATCGCTCACCGACCGCAAAAACCAATGGGGCAGCGCTCTTTGGGAAGAAAAATAATAAGGAAATCAAAGACTAAGAAACAAAAAACTAAAAGACAAAAAGACTAAGAGACTCAAGAACTCTTAGTCTTTTTGTTTCTTTGACTCTTCACCAAATCGCAAAAAATGCGCAAAAACGACGTGAATTTTGCTCAAATTGTGTATCTTTGTGCCGTTTTAAGGCCAAACAAATTACCACACAATTATACATTATGGAAAAATTAGTCATCAACTCTTACGAAGATTTTGCCTCACATTTAGGCCAAGTGCTCGGCACGTCCGACTGGCTTGAGGTGCCCCAAGAGCGCATCAACATGTTTGCCGACGCCACACTTGACCATCAGTGGATACACGTAGACACCGAGCGTGCCAAAGAAGGCCCCTTCGGCCAGACAATCGTACACGGTTATCTCACGCTCTCACTCCTGCCCTACCTTTGGGAGCAAATCATTGAGGTGAACAATCTCAAGATGATGGTGAACTATGGTATGGACAAGATGAAGTTTGGTCAGGCCGTGTTGAGCGGTCAGAGCGTCCGCCTCACTGCAAAGCTCGAAAGCATTGCCAATCTGCGCGGAACGGTGAAAGCCGAAATCAAATTTGCCATCGAAATCAAAGACCAGCGTAAGCCTGCCCTCACCGGCGTGGCCACATTCTTGTATCATTTTAATTGAAAGAGAGACAAAGAGTAAGCTCGACTGCTTTTAGTCTCTTTGGCTTTCATGCTCACGTTTTCCGGCTCGAACTTCCACCTGGGAGTTTGGGCCGGCATTGTTTTGTTATGGCTTCAATAATTGGGAATAAACAAGTGACGTTTTGATATTTCTTGACCGCCAACCGATAATTATTGCAAAGAAAATATCCTATCTTTGCAACATATTAAAACAAATCACAAATATTTAATCCCAAAACCGTTATCTATGAAACCAAATCATTTCTTCTTCCGGGTCGTCGCGATGGTTATGGCCTTTGCCGGCTTTGCCTCATGTAGTGACGACGGCGAACCCCTCTCGGGTGGCGACACGACAGACGCCGACACCATCGGCATTGTGTTTAGTTACGACAAGTTTCTCACGCCCGACGACGTACAAATCGTCTCGTCCGACACCACTGTCATTGCCGTGAGCCGTGCTTTTGTCGAAAGCCAAAACATCGAAGTGAAGAAAGGCCGTGCCGTCTGCATTTGGCGCAGCATAAACACGGTGCCGTTCATCCGTATCATCGACGACGTGAGAGACGACGGCGCCATGCTCACCCTCACCACATCGCCGGGCGATATGGGCGACATGTGGGCCAATTTGGACATTAAGATGGACACCGAGCTTTATGTAGACTCCACTCAGGCCCTGAACGAGGCGGTCGGTGCATCGGGCGGCATGGCCGGCGTCAACTATCGACGCTATATGGACGCCGACAGTGTGCTCCATCCCGCGGTCATCATCGTGTCTGACGACTCCATCATCAATGCCGGAGGCAGCCCCAAAGCCTACACGGCCGAGGAACTCATGGCAGAGAACGCTCGTTTCAAATTCCTCGACATTCACCTTAACAATTGCAAGGCCAACTTCCCCGTGAGCACACACGGCAAAGTCTTCATCAGTTTGCTTTTCGACGCTGAGGCCGGACTCAACCTCGAAGCCAGCGTGAAATGGTTTAAGCTCAAAAAGTTTGAGTGCAGTCTGAGCGGTTACGTCCAAACGGGTCTGACGGCCGGCGTAGAAATAATCAAGGCCGCCGAACCCATCAAAAAAGACTTTGAATTAGTCAAGTTCCCCTCCTACACGGCCGTGTTCTGGTGTGGTCCCATTCCCGTGGCCGTTTCGCTGGGCTCAGGGCTCAAGTGGATAAACGAAGCACTATTCTCGGCCCAAGGCACCATTTCGGCCACAGCCCAGGTGCGTGCAGACTTTAAAGAGGGCGTCATCTACAATGGTGGCTGGAACGCAGTCAACAATTCGAGCGTCACCTCATCGGCCGGCCTCAACAAAGTCGAAACCTCCATCAGCGGCCGTTT
>JAHAWW010000214.1 GCA_018383375.1 Prevotellamassilia sp.
GTGATGCTGTTTTGTGTAGGCACGCGTCCCCAGACGGTTTCCACGTATTGTGTGGGGTCGTCGTCGAGCGGCAGTCCGCTTTCATAGAATTTCTTGCCGTCTTTGAGGATGTCTTCGCTGATTTCGCCGAGGTTGAAATAAAGGTCGCCGCTGAAGGTGGTGCCGTCTTGGCGGGCCTTGATGAAGGGGTCCATCATCCAAAACTCGATATATTCCACGTTGGCCGTTTCAAAGTCAGACGTTTCAATGCGTCTCATCATGCCGCCCCATCGTTTCTCGGGCTGTGTGAGATGTCCGTTGGCGTCGAGGCTGGGGTCGAGGTTGTATGGACCGCGCTCGTTGGGATAGTAGGCCAGGTTGAGCACGTTGATGGTCGAGGCCTCTTTGAAGTTGATTTGTTTGTTGGGGAAGAGTTCGTTTTTGTAGATTTCTCTCACGAATGGGTCGGAGAGTTGGGCGAGGTCGCTCTTGATGTGGCCGGGCGTGATGGACGATGAGCGGCGTGTGAAGAGCGGGTCGATGTAATACCAGGCCAAGCGTGCACGGTTGTAGCCGTAGCGGATGTCGTTGGTCAGTTTAGACTCTGCAAACATTGAAGGCACCGAGCAGAGGGTCCATGCCGTCGGTTCGGAAATATCAATGTCGTTTTTAGCGTTTTCAAAGTCGTCGATATACGAGGCGTTGCCCTGTGAGTCGTTGTTGCCTCCGGCAATGAGTTGGGCAAAATCGGCATTGAAGTTGATGCTCGACGGGGCTGTGCAATGCAAGATGGGAAGTTTGTCGAGCACGTTGGTGAGCCATTGGCTCTCTTTTTTCCACGACAAGTTGAGTCCCCAAATGGTGTTGTTGAGCGGTTCGCTGCCCATGGCCACCTTGGTGGTCAGCGGTTTCTCGCCCAGATGCATCAATGTACCGCCGATGGTGAAGTCTTTGGAGAAGTCGTATTGCCAGTTGAGTCCCAGCATTGTCTTGCGTTGCATGCCATAGTTGGTGTTGCTCTCCATGCTCACGTTGATGCTGGTGCCGGCGTCGAGAATGCTTTGGTTGAGAATGGTGACGATGCCCGAACTGTAGTCCACGCGATAGTCCACGCCTTCCGTAAGCGTCATGCCGCCTGCCGTCACCACTACCGACCCTTGCGGCACATTCATGGCTCCAAGTTGTATCTCGTTGGTTTTTGATGCTTTATACTGTCCGGTGATGATATATTTGTCTTGCTCGGCAATCTGTTTGGCAATGGTTTTGGTGGAGTCGTAGAGCGCCTGATAGGTATAGCGTTCGGCTGTTTCGTCGTCTTTGAAATATTTGCGGAGGTTGCTGCCGAACGGTTCAACGACGGGGAAATATATCCGTCCGTTGGTGGCGTCGATGGTGTAGTTCTCCACATAGTCAAAATAGCCGTTGGGGTTGCGCTTGTTGTTATTGTCTAAGCGGTCAAGCCCCATCAGCGAGAGAATTTTTGTGTTTTTGAGTTCCGGCTCAGGCAGATAGGCCAGATACACGCCTGTGGTGTCGCTCAATATTTTGACGTCGAGGCGGAATTTGTCTTTCTGTATGTTGGTGGCTCCGAGCGAATAGACGTTTTTCATCATCAAGTCCCAGTTGCCCATTTCGGGCGTGCAGGCTGTGTTTTTCAATGCCTTGACATAGAGCACAGACTGGTTGTCTTTGACGTCGGTCGAGAACTCGCCCACCTGGTATGTCTGTCCGCGGTAGGTGTATTCATAGGCCACACCGAGCACCTGGTCGGTCTGCAACGTTGATTTGAGCGACACATAGCCTAATGCGGCGTTGAGTCTGTATTCCGACGCACTGAGCAGGCGTGCCGTTTCGAGTTTTTCGTAGTCTTTTCCACCCTCCATGCCGGCGGCGTCGAGCGTGGCGGTGGTCTGTGAGATTTGTCGTGCGCCACTGAGGGGCCCCACCAGTGTGGCGTAAAGCGAGTTGGCGCCGTTGGCCGGTGTGGTTTCGCTGCCGGGTGTCCACATCGGATTGCTGATATGGTCGTGTTCACCCAAGTCGGTCAGCGCCACGATGTTGCGTGTGTTGGTGGTTGTTCCTGTCTTGTTGGTGGTCCAGATTTCGATGCGGTTGATGGTGATGCCCGAGGCCACGTTGGGCAATTGCGACATGGCGGCGTCGTAGTTGTTTCGGAATTGATGGGCCAGGAAGAAGTGGCGGTTTTCCTCGTAATCGTTAACGTCTATCTCGAAATCAGTGAGTTGTACGCCGCCTTTCGAGCTAACGCTTTGGCTGCTTGACTTTTTCTGCGAAACCACCGTTTGCAGTTTGAGTTTTCCGAATTGCAGGTCGGTTCTGACGCCAAAGAGCGCTGAGGCACCGCGCACCAGCGACGAGTTTGACGGTAGCGACACGTTGCCGGCCTCAATGAGTTTGATGATTTCGTCTTCTTTGCCTTCGTAGTGCAATTTGATGTCTTGCGTGTCAAAGTTGAACGTGGCTTCCGAGTTGTAGTTGAAGTCCATGTTCACTTTGTCACCCACCTTACCATTGACGCTCAAGTTGATTTTTTCGTCAAAATCAAAGCCAAACACGCGGCGGTTGCGCTCGGCCAGCGAGGGATCGTCGACAAAGCGCGTGTTGGCGCCTATTTTGAGTTCGGCGCTACCTTGCGTCTTAATTCTTACGCCTCCGGGACCGAAAATCTTGTTGGCCGGTCCGAGGTCAAATTGCATATCGGTGAAATCAAACTTGTCTTTGCCTTTCTCCTTGAACGCATCGCTGTTTTTTTGTCGGTAATAGTGGCGCAGCGAGCGGAGGGTCATCAGTCGGTCATATTCCTCTTTTGTCACGGCAAATGGGGCTTCGAGAAAATAATCCCCCAATTTCGTGCCCAGTCTGTAGGTGCCGGTCTTCTCGTCATACCAGAAGTCCGTTTTCAGATTCTCGGGATTTTTCAAGTCGGCTCCTGCCTTCTCAGTGTCGTCTACCGACTGTGCCGTGGTGGTGCTCACCTTGAAACGTGGTTTGACACTATCAGCTTTCACTTCTGTGCCGGCTCGAGAGTCAACCTCTGCCTCGACCTTAGTTGTCGCTTCGGTTGCCGCTGTGTCCTTTGTCTGCCACGAGACAAAACGGCTCGCCCCTGCCGCACTGAGGGTGAGCAGGGCAAGAGACACGATGGCTGACAGTGGCTTTTTCGACATCAGATGAAGTTAAGGCAGGCTTTTGTGTATAATATATATAGGAGTGTGGGTTCTTGTGGGCTTTCAGACTTTTCGACTCTTAATCTTTTAGTCTCTTAGTCTTTTGTCTCTCAGAGCTCTAAAGCAATTTGAGCGCTTGTTTGATGATTTGCTCAACCGGGCATTCGGGTTGGTCTTTGACAATCTGTCTCACCACCTTGCTTCCGGCAGCCGGAGGGAAGCCCAGCATCGTCAGAGCGGCCACGGCCTCTTCCATTCGTTCGCGGCTTGCACCGGTGAGGATTTCTCCGGCTTTCTGTCCACTGCCTTCACCGGTTCCAAAGTCCAAAGCAATCTTGTCTTTCAGTTCCACCACGATGCGTTGCGCCGCTTTGGGACCAATACCTTTGACGCTTTTAATCATTTTGACGTCTTCGTTGCGAATGATGTCGGCAAACTCGGAGGGTGTAAAGGCCGACAGCACCATACGGGCTGTTTGGCCGCCAATGCCGGAAATGCCGATGAGCAACACGAAGAGTTCGCGCTCACTTTTTGTGGCGAACCCGTAGAGTAGATGGGCATCTTCGCGTATGACTTCATAGGTGAAGAGCCTCACCTCTCTTTTGCCTTGAATGGCTGTATAGGTGTTGAGCGAGATGAGCAGTTCATACCCCACGCCGTGCGCTTCGACAATGGCCGAGGTTGGCGACAACTCATCCAATATGCCGCGGATGTATTCAATCATAGCTTATAATAAACGAGAAAAACGACGGATATTGTGTGAAGAGCCTTTCACGAATAGTTTTAGAATGGTATTTCGCCTGTGGGCGGAGCAAAAGGAATGTCGTTGTCGGCCGGAGGCGGCGGGAACCCATCCGGACTGGCGCCCATAGAGCCAGCCTGTGTAGCCATCCGACCGCCCACACCTGATTGTTCTTCTCCCGGCATAGGCACCACGGCATCGTCGTCGATGTTTTGAAATCTGGCATACTGTCCCTTGAATGTCAGCAAGACGTCGCCCACCGCACCGTTACGATGCTTGGCAATGATGATTTCGGCTTTGCCGCGCACGTCGCGCTCGTGTTCGTCTTTATAGATGTGGTAGTATTCCGGACGGTGAATAAACACCACCATGTCGGCGTCTTGTTCGATGGCACCCGATTCGCGCAAGTCTGACAATTGCGGCCGTTTGCCCTCGTTGCCTTCGCGGGCTTCAACACCACGGTTGAGCTGCGAAAGGGCAATGATGGGAATGTTGAGCTCTTTGGCCAGTCCCTTGAGCGAGCGGCTTATCATGGACACTTCCTCCTGTCGGCTGCCAAACCTCATACCCGAGGCGTTCATCAGTTGCAAATAGTCTATCATAATGACACCGATGTTGTGCTCCTTTTTTAATCTTCTGGCCTTCGTGCGCAGCTCAGAGACAGAGAGCGAGGGCGTGTCATCGAGGAATAGCGGTGCGCCGTATAGCTCTTTGATGCGGTGGTCGAGTTGTCCCCACTCGTAGGGTGCGAGTTGTCCGCTCTTGATTTTTTCGCCCGTAATTTCACACACGTTGACGATGAGACGGTTGACGAGCTGCACATTCGACATTTCAAGTGAGAAGAAGGCCAAGGGAACTTTTTGGTCCACGGCAATATTCTTGGCCATGCTCAGTGCGAAAGCCGTCTTACCCATGGCCGGACGGGCAGCAAGGATGATGAGGTCTGAGTTTTGCCATCCGCTGGTCATGGCGTCGAGTTTGTGAAAACCGCTTGCAATGCCGCTCAAGCCATCACTACTCTTGGCCGCATTTTGCAGCAGACTGTAGGCCTCGTTGATGACGGGGTCTATTTGTGTATAGTCTTTCTTGAGGTTTTGTTGCGAGAGTTCAAACAGTCGTCCCTCGGCCTCTTGCATCAGTTCGTCGACATCTTGTGTGGCGTCGAATGCCTTGGTCTGAATGCCGCTGGTATAGGTGATAAGCTCACGGGCCATATACTTTTGGGCGATGATGCGCGCGTGATATTCAATATGAGCCGATGAGGCTACCATACCGCTCAGCTGGGTGATGTAGAACGCACCGCCGGCATTGTCGAGTTCGCCTGTGCGGCGCAACTCTTCGGTGACGGTCAGCAAGTCGACGGGTTTTTGCTGGATGTTGAGAGCCTGAATGGCCTCATAGATTTTTTGGTGTTTTGGCTCGTAAAACGACTGAGGTCTTAAGATTTCGCTCACCATAGAGAAGGCGTCTTTCTCTACGAGCAAGGCACCTATGACGGCTTTCTCCAGTTCGGGGGCTTGAGGTTGGAGATGACCGAAACCATCGGTGACAGGTGCTGTGTCTTTTCGGCCGTTGCCGGCTTTTCGCGTATGGCGTGTATAGGTGTTGGGTTC
>JAHAWW010000216.1 GCA_018383375.1 Prevotellamassilia sp.
CCAACCAACTGCTCTTCCAAGACCGCCTCAGCAAGGGCTTCAAGGTGAAAGCCGGCGAAACCGTCACACCTGGAGTCAATTTTTTTCCCGGCACTTGGATGCACACCTACGTCTATCTCGACAAAGCCAAAGATGGCCAGTTCCAATACGGCTTGGCAGACGACTTCTCCAACTTGGCAGAGACCGACATTGTCAGCTTCTCATGCTACAACGGCAAAAACAGCAACAACGCAACGACCAACCAAGGCTACTCAGTGCAACCACTGGCCTTCACCGTTCCAGCAGACCTCACGCCCGGCTTCTATCGCCTGCGCTATAAGGTAGACTGGAACTGCATCGACCCTGCCGGTAACTCCGCTTCCAACAACCTCATCACCAACAACGGCGGTGTGATTGTCGACACCCGACTCAACGTCCACGGCGACTCCGTGACAATCTATCGCGCCATCGGCAAAGACGGCGTGGGCGGTCTCAACGGTGACATTCTCAACGAAGACGGCTCAAACCTCACCACCAAGAAGATACCTTTCGGACAGCCCTTCACCATTAAGTCTGAACCTGCCCCCGGCTTTAAGCTCGACTACGTCATCTTGCGCCACGGCTACGGCCTTGAAGGCGACAGCCTCATCAACGATACACCGCAATACCAAGACGTCATCCTGCCGGCTTATCTCTTCCAAGACAGCCTCTTCACCATCACTGCCGACCTCATCGACGGCGATGTGAGCCTCCTGCCTTATTTTGCCAGCACCGCCGGCCAGACACCCGACGAAGGCGAAGATTACGCTACCAACTTCGACAAGGCTTCTCTCACCGTCACACGTACCGACCGGTCGCTCAATAACTTCACCCTCACGGCCTCGGGCGGCAAGTCTAAGACCTTTCAGGTGAACACCGAAGACAAGAAAGTCTATCAAGACCTCACCGCACACCAAATGCCGGTGATTAAAGGCGAAACCATCAGCACGGCTGTCAGCTATACGGGAAGTGCCATGCACATCTATCTTTATGTGGACTACAGCCAAGACGGACGCTTTGACACCTCACTCAACGCCGACGGCACGCCTACAGTGTCGAGCGAACTGGTCTCTTATACCTATTATAATGGTATGAACAGCCTCGGCGCAACAATCAGCGGTCGACCAGGCAGCGTCTCACTGGCTTCATCTCCCGATTTCACCATTCCGGCCTTTATGCCCACCGGCGTCTACCGCGCCCGTCTGAAAATTGACTGGAACAACATCGACCCCAAAGGCCAGTGGTCTGAAGGTGGAAACAACCAGATCGATGCAAACGGCGGCTACGTGATTGACTTCCTGCTCAACGTGCATGAAGCCAGCCATAAGCTCGACGTGCAAACCACTCACGGCAGCATCAACGGCAAAAACAACACCGGTCTGCCTGCCACCATCGCGCCCTGGACGCGCCTCGTCGTGGCTCCCACGCCTGTGGCCGAAGGCTACGAAGCTGAGGGTCTCATCGTGAAACACGGTCTGAACCTCGACGGCCCGCAATACATCCGCGGCAACCGCCAATGGAATGAAACCATACTGGCTCTCGCCGACACCATCGCCTTGGAGGCTGACTCAATCAACGGCGACGTCGTGCTCACCGTAAACTACGAACCCACTGCCTCGGCCACCTTTGAGCCCGTCTTCGTCGAAGAGTTCAACGGCGCAGACGGCTCACAACCCGACGAAGCCAACTGGTCGCGCTGCTCACGCCAAAACCCCACTTGGAAGCGTTTCATGTCGACCACCCAAGAGGAACACCTCCTCACCGGCTATATCGAAGACGGAAAGTTTGTGGCCCGCTGTCTGCCCAACCCCTTCACGGCTACCGACAACGTGGCCATGATTAGCGGCGGTATTGAATCTTCGGGCAAGGTGGCTTTCACCTACGGCAAGGTGGAAGGTCGACTCAAGACTACGCCTCACTCGGGCAACTTCCCCGCTTTCTGGATGATGCCGCAAGACAACAGCTTAGGCTGGCCCTATGCCGGCGAAATCGACATCTGGGAGCAGATTGACGCACAAAACACCACGTGGCACACCATCCATACCCGCTGGGCCAACAGCACGGCAGACGGTGCGCTCTGTCAAGGTCAGAGCAACAACCCGCCCAAGTCGGGCACCGGCACAGCCACCAACGGCGAATACCACACCTTTGGCCTCGAATGGACGCCTACCATCCTCAAATGGTTCGTAGACGGCAAGCAGGTCTTCTCTTATGCCAAGTCGTCCAATCAGTCAGACCTCAACCTTGGTCAGTGGCCCTTCGACAAGCCTTTCTATATCATTCTCAACCAGAGCGTAGGTAATGGCGGCTGGGCAGCCAACGCCGACACGTCATTCACTTATGAGACGCTCTTCGACTGGGTTCGCGTCTACCAAGACAAGAACTCCACCGGTCTCAGCAATGTGAAAGCCTCTACGCTCGACGTCACGACCGCTCCCGGCCTCATCCGCATCGTTTCGCCCGAAGAGACTGCCGTCAGCATCGTAGATATGGCCGGCCGCGTGGTATTCTCCGGAACCATTCAAGGCAACAAAATCATCAGCGTGGGCAGTGGCGTCTATGCTGTAGGCGGCCAGAAAGTGCTCGTTCCGTGAAACTGATTTACTTCCACGGATTTGCTTCTTCGGGAGCCAGTGGCACGGTCGACTTGCTGCGACGCCTATTGCCCTCGGCAGAGGTGATTGCGCCCGACATCTCAATGGACCCGGCCGAGGCTCTGCCAGAGCTAAAAGTTCTTGTTGAGAACGAGCAGCCCGACCTGATTATCGGCACCAGCATGGGAGGTATGTATGCCGCTCAAATGCACGGCTATCTGCGCATCTGTGTCAATCCGGCCTTCCATATGTCTGCGCTGAGCCGGGTGCTCAAAACCGGCACCCACCGCTATCTCAACGGACGCAAAGACAGGGTGCGTGAGTTTCAAATCACACGCGACACCTTGCGCCACTATGCCGACATGGAACGTAGCCAGTTTGACGGCATCACAGACCAAGACCGCGAACTCTGCCACGGCCTCTTCGGCACAAAAGATGATACGGTCAATCCGGCCAATGCCCGAGGCATCTTCCTCAAACACTATGCTCACGCCGCTCAGTTTGATGGCGGACATCAATTGAATGAGCAAGTGTTGCGCCGGACGGTGCTACCGCTGGTGGCCAGGTTATTGCCCGAGGCCTATGCCGAAGCCGTCAAGCCCCCTGTGCCGGACTATATGAAAGGCATTAAGTATTGACTCGGCTCTGACTCACCAAGAAACATTTCCTTCTTTTATAGCTCCCACCACACGTCTCTCTCGACGGCGGTGGGAGCTTAGTTTTACTCGCAGATGTAGCATTAAAGAGAAATCGTCCAATCAGAGCGAATTATATCATTGGGCAGAAACCCTTGTGTGGCTTAACTTTGCAGCGAAAAGTAATAAGAGCAAACGTAAAACCGACCAATATGAGAATTATACCCATCGCACTGTGTCTGTTGACCCTCTGCAGTCTTTCAGCATGCCGTTCAGACCGTCCTGCCGAGACTGATAAGTCCGTCAAAGTCAAAACCTGTATTGCCTCTGCCCAGGCTGCCGTTGCCGGGGCCTCTTATGTGGGCCAGATGGAAGCGCACACTTCTGTGCTCGTCAGTTTTGAGACGGGCGGTAATATCAAGTCGCTCCCTCTTCAAGAAGGTCAAACCGTGAAGGCCGGACAGACGGCCGGCACCATCGACGACACGTCGCTGCGCAGCCTTCACACCGCCGCCCTGGCCACACTCCGTCAAGCCGAAGATGCTCACCGACGCTATGGACGGCTTTATGAGGCCGGCACTGTGCCGGAGGTGAAATGGGTGGAAATTGAGAGCAAGCTCCAGCAGGCACAATCGGCCGAGCAAATTGCCCGTGAAAACCTCGGCAAAGCCACCTGCCGCGTCCCCATCTCGGGCGTTGTGGCCGCTCGTTTGGCCGAACCCGGCATGAATGTGGCGCCGGGACAAGCCGTGGCCAAGATTGTGCAGACGCAACCCATCTACGTCAGTGTGGCCATACCCGAAACCGAAATTGCCCGCATCAAAACTGGCGATAAAATGACTTGCACTGTGGCCGCTCTGGGTCGCCGTTCGTTTGAAGCCACAGTGAGTGAGAAGGGTGCCGTGGCCGACCCCATCACCCATACCTACAGCGTCAAGTTGCTCACCGCCAACGCCGATGGTGCCCTTATGCCGGGCATGGTGGCCGAGGTGTTGCCGTTCGCCTCAGCCGCCGACAGCCTTCAAGCCATCGCCCTGCCAGCCGAGGCCGTATTGCTCGCCGACGACGGTCGCCGAATGGTGTGGACCGTAAGCGGCGGAAAAGCCCATCGCCGATTTGTCGAAGTGGGCGGCATGGCTCGCGGTCGACAGGTGGTCATAGCCTCCGGACTGAAAGAAGGCGAAGAGATTATCATTGACGGCATGGCCAAAGTGAGTGAGAATTCCCGCGTTGAAGTGGTCAAATAGCCGCGACAAACCGAACTGAACAAAAGTGGGCATGCTGGCCGGCCGACGCGTTGCCCGACTTCATATTTCTGCCGATAATTAAATGAGTGCTCACGTCTCAATCGCCGGCTCGCCAGTCCACGCTTGAGCCTAATTGACCCCTTCCCCACAAACCCAAAAACAATCCCCATGACTTCACAAGACTCCAAAATCCCCTTCATAGGCGCGGCTTTTCGCCACAACCGCATCGTGTTGCTCATCGTCTCGGCCCTGTTGCTCGTGGGCATGTATGGGCTTATCATGATGCCTAAGCAAGAAATCCCTACCATCACCATCCGGCAGGGGCTCGTGGTGGCTGTTTGTCCCGGCTATACGGCCGAGAGTGCCGAAGAGCGTGTGGCCAAGCCGTTGGAGAATTTTATTTTCGGCTATAATGAGGTAGACAAGTCCAAGACCTATTCCGTGAGCAAAGAAGGCTTGGTTTTGGTCTATGTGGAACTGCGCGAAGACGTGAACGACCGCGATGCTTTTTGGTCGAAATTCAAACACGGTCTTTCCGGCGTTAAGGCCACGTTGCCCCGAAGCGTTTTGGCTTTGCAGGCCATAGACGACATCGGCGACACCTCGGCTTTGCTCATCACCATCAGTAGCAAAGAGAAAACCCGGCGTGAACTCCAACGCTACGCAGAAGCACTCGAAGACCGCTTGCGCCCAGACGAAGCCATCTCAAGAATGCGCCTACTCGGCGAGCAAAACGAACAAATCACTGTCAGTCTCGACCAAGCGCGACTCTCTCAATATGGCATTGGCTCTGTCTCGTTGCTTGGTCAACTCTCGCTGCAGGGTTTCACCACCACAGCAGGCTCACTCGACGACCACTCTGCCGTCACGACCCTTCATGTGAGTGACGCCTTCGACTCTGAACAAGCCATTGCCGATTATATCATTTGGAGCGATGCCACGGGACGTGCATTGCGTCTGGGTGATGTGGCTGAAATTAAACGTGAATATGCCACCCCCGACAAAGACATCCTCTATGACGGTGCACCCTGTGTGATGCTCTCGGTCGAGATGAAGAAAGGCTACGACATCACCGCCATGGGCAACCGTGTGCATGCACTCCTCGATGACTTCCAAAAGAGCCTGCCCGACGATGTGAGCGTCGACATCATCACAGACCAGAGTCATGTGGTGGGCGAATCGGTGTTGAACTTCATTACAGAACTTCTCATTGCCATTATCTCTGTCATCATCGTGGTGGTGTTGCTTATGCCCGGCCGTGTGGCAGGCGTGGCTGCCATCTCCATTCCCGTGACCATCTTCATCTCGCTGGCACTGTTTTATATCTTTGGTATCGAGCTCAACACCGTCTCTCTGGCGGCCCTCATCGTTACGCTTGGTATGATTGTGGACGACTCCGTGGTCATCATCGACAACTATATAGAGAAGCTCGGTATGGGATTGAGCCGCGAAGAAGCCACCATCGCTGCGCCGAGTGAGTTTTTCCATTCGGTGCTTTCGGCCACGCTCTCCATCAGCGTCACCTTCTTTCCCTTCCTCTTCACGATGCGCGGTCCGTTCCGCGACTTTGTTTCGGCTTTCCCTTGGGCCATGTTTATCATCTTGGGCATCTCGTTGCTCATCTCTCTCTTGCTCACGCCCTACCTGCAATACCGTTTCATTCACAAAGGCATTGAGCCGCCTAAGCAACCCGGCCGTAAGACGCCTTTAGACTATCTGCAGACGGGCTATGACAAACTGCTCCGCCTCTGTCTTTCCCATCGCTGGGTGACACTGGGCGTCGGTGTGGGCACGGTGGTGGTGGGAGCCATGCTCTTTATGGCTACGCCAAAAAGGCTTATGCCCATTGCCGAGCGCAACCAACTGGCCGTAGAAATTTATATGCCCGAAGGCACTGCCGCTCCACGCACTGCCGAGGTGGCTCGAAAGGTGGCAGAGGAGTTGAAAAAAGACCACCGTGTCACATCGATCACCACCTTCATTGGTCAGGGCTCGCCCCGTTTCCATTCAACCTATGCACCTCAAGTGGGTGGCACCAACTTTGCCCAGCTCATCGTCAACACCGACGGCATCTCTTCGACCACAGCCCTGCTCGACACCTATGCCGACGCCATGGCCGGCCAGTTTCCCGAAGCCTACGTCCGCTTCAAACAGATTGACTATAGCGATGCTGCTTATCCCATTGAGCTGCGCCTCTCGGCAGACAGTCTGCAAGACCTGCTGGCTGCAGGCGAAATGGTCAAAGAGCGTATGGCCACCGTCCCGGGGCTTAAGCTCATACGCACCAACTACGCCTCAACCCATCCGGCCCTTAGTGTGACGCCACGCGAAGAAGAGGCTGCTCGTCTGGGCATCAATTCCACTTTGCTCACGGCCCAATTGGCCCTGCATTTTGGCAATGGCACACCGCTCACCACCGTTTGGGAGGGAGACTATCCCGTCAGCGTGGTGATGCGCGCAGAGCGCACAGGCGGTGAAGACCCCGTAGCCGTGGGCGATGAATACATCGCCGTGTCGGGCGGATTGAAATCAGTGCCCCTGCGTCAGATTGCCGACATTGAGACCGTATGGACTCGCGACCAAATTGTGCGCCGTGGCGGCCTCCGCACCCTCTCTGTCGTGGCCGAGCCTTGTCGTGGCGAAAACGAGAACGACCTCACCGCTCAGGCCCTTCGTGCCATCCCCACAGACAGCCTGCCGGCGGGCGTGAAGCTCAGTGTGGGCGGTATGAGCGAAAAAGACGCCCATGCCCTGCCTATGGTCATCAGCGGTGTAGCCATTGCCGTACTCATCATCTTTGCCATCCTCATTTTCCATTTCGGCAGCATACCTTTGGCTCTTATCAATCTGGCCTCGGTGGGCCTCTGCATCTTTGGTGCGGCCGCCGGTCTCAAGATCTTGGGCATGCAGCTCAGTCTCACGGCTATCTTGGGCGTGGTGAGTCTGATGGGCATCTTGGTGCGCAATGGCATCATTATGCTCGATTATGCCGAAGAGTTGTACCACCGCGAGGGCATGAGCGTGCACGAGGCCGCCTTCCATGCCGGCAGCCGCCGTATGCGTCCCATATTCCTCACTTCGGCGGCCGCGTCGGTTGGCGTGCTGCCCATGATTTTTGAGAACACAGCCCTGTGGACTCCTATGGGCACTGTCATCTTCTTTGGTACGCTCATCTCAATGGTGCTCATCTCGACGGTGCTGCCCGTAGTCTATGATTTGGCCTTTAGAGGCCGTGACAAAAAGAGGGGTCAAGCGTGACATCCCCGCGCCTACACCTCGCAGTTTTTAGAAAGTTTGGCCAAAGGCTTGTTTTTTGGTTAAGATAATCCAAAATACGCGCAAAAAGAACTATATTACTGATAAACAAGTTCTTATGTAAGTCTGACTGTGTCGATGTCGCTTTCAGTTGATCTCGACACAGTCTTTTTTTATGTTTCAAGGCCCCAAAAAGTACCGGCAATAAGGCGTGTTTTTCCTGCGAGTAACCCAGTTTTTTCTCCCATAAGGGCCGTAATGCCCTAAAAACCAAAAAAGAGGACGCTTTCGCGCCCCCTTCTTCTTTGCTTTGTTCAAAATTACTCTTTTCGGCCGACATGGCAAAAAGACAATATTTGTTGTCGGCCCATCACAGACCTTCGCTCTATGGCGCTTCGGTCTTGT
>JAHAWW010000228.1 GCA_018383375.1 Prevotellamassilia sp.
GCCCCGTAGTTTTCGCGACATATCTGCTCGGCCGCTGCATTACGCTCGCCTTGCATGCCAAGCATATCGGCCTTCGACATAATAAAATGAATGGTGTCTACGCGCTTGAGCAGTTTGGCGTTTTGCGGTGCCATAATCATACTAATCATCTTGCGCAAAATGAGGTCTTGACTGGTGCTCACCATAATGGGGCGACCATCGGGGCCAATAAGAGGATTGCCCTGTGCGTCTTTGCGCGGCAGGTTGATTATGCCATTTGACGAGGGGTCGATGACGATGAAAAACACTTTGCGGTTGGCATTGCTCATTAAATTGGTCACACCAATACCCATATCCTCAAAGTTGACCTCGCCTTCGGGGTTCTCGACGATTTTCTCCGCAAAGTCTTCACCGGCCATATCGATGAGGTTGACCACATGTCGCAAATTGGCATTGTCGGGATTGTCGACGGTGGCTTTGATAAGCGCCACAAAATTACCATTCGTACGATTGGGCACGAGACCATTGCGGCGACTCAGCTCGAGATAGTTGATATAATTGCCCGAACCATAGGCCACGAAGTCCATGCCGCTCCACTTTTTCGACCCAATCAGTCCAGAGAGGACGCACGTCTTGCCTGAACTGGGCACACCGAAGAGATAGATGTCGGTGGTGTCTGGCAGACTCTGAATTTCGGCCGAAGAGGTGAGTGGCACGTAGTTGATGGTGGGGGCTTGGCGGATGAGTTCTATCACATGGGCATTGACCACTCCTGAATTGATGAGGTCTTGCTCTGAAACTATGCCACAATCGAGGTAGCCTTTCACGTCAATCGCCTTGAATGCACTGGGGTCGCGCTGCATCAAGCTGATGATTTCTTCCTTCTTTTGTGCCAGCAGGTCGCGGGCTTGATTGGCATAGGGCGAAGTGGCGTATTGGCGCAAGAAATCTACCAAGTCTTTAGGATTGGTAGAGAAACGGGCACTCTGCCAAGCGGCATAAGCCTGCATAGCCGTCTGGGCTTCGGCGGCATGGACCGAAGCCGGAAAGCTCTGGGCATAGTCTTCGAGGTAATTATATTGCGCTTGAGCCAACTGCCACAACAAATCTTCGGCTTCTGCTTGATAGGCCGAACCATTCGCGACAAAGGCTTTCACGGCCAAGTAGTCGTTTTTGTCGAGTTGTTCCCAACGCTGGCGGTCGCGCTCGGCCCTTATGGCCTGAAGCTGGTTTCGTGCTTCTTCAACGTGGTTTTGAGGCGGCATTGTGGGCGAAAATCTGGCAACATAGTCGGCCAACTGTCGCTCCAAATCAGGACTACCGCTCTGCTGTAGCGCCACAATAGATTGCCACTGGGCTTGTTCTTCTGCATTGGGAGTGTTGGAAATCAGGCGTTTGATGTATTCCCGACGCTCCGCCGTCAAATTGAGTTCATCGAGTGTTACGGCTCCACCCACCACAGCCTGAGCCACAAACTCAGGCTTGAGCGAGTTGCAACGTATCTTAAGTTGCTGTATTTGTTGGGGAGTAAATGGCATTATAGTTATAGGTATTTTCGTTTTTCTTAAAGTGTGTGCAAAGAGGGCTGTACGAGGTAGGCACGTGGTGTCTTTGACTTGCCTATCTTATGGTCTCACAACACCGTACCACTATCCGGCGTGTATTTGATAGACACGCGGTCAGAGCGGCGCGTCAGAAAATAACTTAACAGAATGAGCAGATGCAGTACAAACCACACGAGCCAGCCCCATACGCAGCCGTAGTGCACCGTCTGAATTTTTTTTGCCAGTTGGCATTCGGCTGCAACGGCCTCAAGCACTTGATTGGACTCTGCCATTTCAAGACGTGAGCCGTTCAAGCTCATCACCGGCAATTGTGCTGACGCCGACAACTCTGTCAAAGCCTTGGCCATCTGTGCTCCGGTCTGCTTGACCTCTGTTACGAAATAGGGCAAACGGAAAAGACTCCAACTCTCCACAACGCCACCCAGCCATCGTGTTTGTTCGTCCCAAGTCTGCTTCATTCCGGAATAGCTTTTGCCAAGCAGGGGTTCGCGCTGCGTCTTGTTCAAGAAACGTTCAATGCTTTCTTCGCTACATTCAATCTTCATGTTATTAAGCCAAACCTTGGCCTCGGGCGAGACCGACTGACAATTCAAATAGCCCATAAGCCCCATATAAGTGCGGTCAATGGCTTCGCACTCAAACTGCTCATAGTCGGCCATCATTCGCTGCAACGACTGTACGTCCTCACGACCGGCCGACTGCAATTCGGTCTTGTTTGTCAAGACAGAAACAAAGTGGAGCGGCCATTTGACTGTGAGCACGGCAAACGCGACATAAATGCCCACCAAAATGCCCTCTACCACATGCCAACGGCGAAGGTCGGTGTCTTTTTGCTTCACTACAACCAACAGATAGAGCAGGAAAAGCCCAATGGCCACAGCCAGCGCTGCCCAAAGGATACTGCCCGAGAGCGCTCCGAGCGAGAGATAGAAATGACCAAAAAAGGTGGCCACGGCCAACAGACAGAAACCCACCACCGAAAAGGCATTGGCCAACCAATTGTTTCGTTGTTCTGATACAGTCATATAAAATTTTTATAAGATAGAAGAGACTAAGAGACTAAAAGCTACTTTTTGAATCTTTGTCTCTTTGTCATTCATTTCACTTTACGCAGGTAACATTCAAACATCTGTCCCTGCTGCACTTGATTGCTTGCCTCACATTTCAACTTTCCAGCATCGCCGCGACTACAGCGATAGTGATAGCGAGAAATGATACTGCCCAAATTGCCTCGGGCATCAGAAGGCTGAACGATGGTTACGCCGGAGGAAGAAATGCTCACCTGCAAAGGCGCAGTGTATTTCTCGTCGGTGCGATGATTATGGATAAGCAGGCTCCCTGATGAAGGCGACGTAAATTGGAAATATATTTTCACGGGATGCCCCGTGGCTGTCTCGTAGAGCGGCGTCGTGCTCTCCCACAAACCCAAAATGGCGTCAGGACGCTTCACCACATCGTCGTAGCTCAGAAACTCGCCCCGAATGCGGTTAAGCGCTTGGCGTATCTGAATGAGGGGGCCACAGCCTTCGCCCACCTCGCGACCAGTCTCTTGGAGTATCTTGATGATTTGCTCGGCCGTCAAACTGCGGTCTAAACTCTTCATCAGTGCCACGGCGCCGGTGACTATCGGCGCGGCCATACTCGTGCCTTTCATCATCATATATCCTGTCTGTGACGCGCTCCAAATATTATCACCGGGTGCCGAAACCGATGAATAGTCTCTGGCACCCTTGACACCGTCGGGCTTATAACCGTAGTTACTAAACTCCGTTGGTTTGAGGTCGCGGCCAACAGCAGAGACACGAAGCGTATTATTGTTGCGTTTAGAGGCGTCCAGACCCGCCAATACATGCTCGTTGCCGGCAGCCCAGACTATCACACAATTGCGGTCGGCCGCTATCTTGAAGATGAAGTCCCAAATGTTTTGGGCGTATTTCTTTTTGACGGAACGCTTGATGATTTCCATCTGTTGCTCAGGGCTCAACTGGTTGGCGCCGGGCACTACCGAACCGATTGAGACATTAATCACGTCAGCTCCTTTGTATATGGCGTAAAGTATGCCTTCGGCCTGGGCCAAACTGGAAGAGACGATGAACTGATTGCCTGCGGGGTCGCTAACCAATTGATCGTAGAACACGCTGACGGGCATAAGTTTGCATTCAGGTGCGATACCACACACACCGCTGCCGTTGCCGGCCTTACCGGTGGCGAGGGCGGCCACATGGGTGCCGTGGGAGATTTGTTCCATCGGGCCTGCCGGCGGCGCCACGTTGCTCGAACGCCGCACCGCACTGAAGGGTGCTACTACTTTGCCGGCAAATTCGGGATGAGCAAGATTGAAGAAGCCATCGACCACGGCTATGGTCACATTGGCGCTACCCCTTGTGACATCCCAGGCCTCGTAGGCTTGAATGGGCGAAAAATACCACCGCTTGGCCTCGTCAGAGAAGTCAGGGTCAGAAGGTTTAAAGGCCGTTTGGAAGATTTCTTCATCAAAGAACTTGAACTTAAACTCCGGCATCTTTCCCGGCATTTCGTTCATCACCTGAAGGGCTGTACCGGCTGGGATGGCTATTTGAACGAGATAGGTCAAGTCATCATAGAAGACGATTTGGTAGGCAGGATCGGGATAAACCTGTTTGAATTTTACGGCAAAATCTCTCATGGTGTTCTCATTCTCTTTTTCAAGAATGAGATTGAGCCGGTTGTTCACCACTGTGCGGCCGTCTTCGGGCTGCTCCACGATGTTGTTGTCGTCGGGCTGCTGAAGGTAGTTGTCTGCTGAGTCGGGCAACTGCGGCACATCTTCATAAGGATTGATAGGCCAGTCAGCAGAGTCATTACTTGAGTCCCAGTCGGCAGAGTCGATAGGCTCATACCATGTGTCGTCGCTACCGTCGTGGTTGCAACTTCTGACTGAGAGTAGAAGCAAGAGCAACAGTCCCGTGAGCACTAAGACAAACAGGAGATAGCGCCAAGCTACAGCCCAAAAGCCTCCGCCGCGCTTCGAAGTTTTATCTTCACGAATTGACAATCTCTTCATATACCTATAATATATATAGAAATATTTGCTTGGGTATTTATGTGTTTAACGCCTTTAGGCCAGTTCTTGAAGCAAGGTCTTGAGTTCGTCGTTAGCGGCTTGGTCGTAACTAGGCACTTGGTTGCCGGCGACATAAGCGATTAAGACGCATTCTTTCCACTCAAAGAATCCCTGCTCTACGCCGGGCGTAATCACATTGACGCCTGCACTCATATCGTCAAACAAAGCTGAGAGCTCGTTCTCGTCATACGTCTCTTTACGCGGCTTCCCGATGTAGCGGAACAGAGGTAGGGTGCGACTCTGTGCGAGATTGCGGAGCGTTGCCACCTCTTCGGAACTTCTGGAGCTAAAGCCTAAGTCGCCCACGAAGTCGTTGATGAGACTGGCTATGATGTCAGCGATAAAGTTGGCGTTGATTGTCCCGACCACGACGTTAACATAGGGTGCTATGGCCTTCTCAATTTTTTCGTCGAGTCGGAGGCTTTCTGCGGTCAAAGCGATGCGTTCGAGCAGACTTGTCATCACGATGGGGCTGAAAAGCACATCGGCCGTGAGCGTGCCGACGAGTTCGGGCGAGGTGAGTTTGTTTTTCCACATCTCCAAGACAGCGTCGGCGATATACACCGAATTGGTCTTTCGTTTTGCCGGCGGTGAGAAAAGTTTGGCGGTATCCACGCCGTGGGAGGCCAAATAGCCTTTGGCTTCGGCTTTATCAATGAAACCATAGGTATCGATGAGACATTGCCAACGCTCGTCGTCGTTGGTGCATTGTTTCAACCGTTCGCCACAGCTCTTCAGTATCACCTCATAGTCTTTGTTGGGATTGTGTGTGTCTTCGGTGAGGCGTCCACTGGAAACGAGGTCGTGCACCAATTGGTAGACCTCTTTTTCTGTGATTTGCAGAGCTGCGATGAGATGGCCGAAGTAATAGCTGTCGGCGTTGAAGGTGAAGTCGAGTTCGCGGCCCACACGGTTGGCTTTGCGCAGGTTGTCTTCAAAGATTTTCTCGGCGTCATCGTCGTGATAGTATTCTTTCATCAAGGCCGTTACCGCACGTTTCACTTCACTGAGTTTGTCGGCAAAAAGTTGGTCGCGGGCTGTGTCCATACGGCGGGCCACGATGGCGAGTTGTTCGATGATATAGAGCGAGCCGTCGTTATTGAGCGAGGCGGCCACGTCCCACGACTTGGCGGGGTCGGCAAAGAAAGACCTGACATTGGCAGAGTTGACAAACGAGTCGCGCAGGAGAGCATAGAAGTTGACGTGTTTACCGTCCATGACGATATCTTCGATGAGGCAACGGCTCTCTTTGCCACCCTCGGGCGAATAGCCTTCATAGAGCCGGTTACCGTCGCCCTGGGTGCTGGAATATTTATAGTCGCGCAGGAGGTAGACGTTTTTGAAAGTGACACCGGGCGCCGTCCAGTTGCCGAACCATGTGTCGGGTTTGGCTTGAAAGCACATTTCTCTCATCACAGTGATGAAGCGTTCGTCCCAGCGCTTGTAGAGTTTATTTGGAGCGTTAAGTGCCGAATTGGTCTTATAGGCGAGGTCGACGTTGAATTTGGTAGCAATGACAAAGAACGGTGCCACGCCGCCCATGTCGCTGATGCGTTTGGCGCGTTGCTCCGGCGTGTTGCCGACGTATTCGTCAATCCAGTCGGCCAAGATGCGATACATAAGCGATACCTTTAGGTCGGAATAGTCGTGGCAATAGAGCAGTATGTTGACCGAGAGGGTTTCGCAGTATTTATTGAAAAGGAAGGCCACCTTGCCACGTTTGACGATGGAGTCGATGTCTTCGTTAATACGGCGTGCTTCAAGCGTCAGTCTGGGACAGGCTCCCGGGAAGTCCATCAAGTCGTTGTCGGCGAGGATGTCTTTCACCACCTTGCCTTGAGTGAGCCGGCTTTTCACGTCGGGAGTGATTTTGGTGAAATCATATTCCAGTTCAGTCCTGAGATAGTCGTCTTCGATTTTGAAAACGGTCTCTTTGCATAGGGCCGACAAGACGGCTTTCTCCATCTGCGGCAGTCTTTGCAGAGCGCCGTTTGGACCAAGATAGGCCACTTCGGTATATCGCTCGTCATTGGGGTCGAACTCCCCCTTCAAGCCTTTGAGGCATTTCACGGCCATGATGGTACCGCGGTCGTTGAGCACGGCTTCAATGGGCAGCCAGGCTTCACGGGCATAGTCCATACCGGCCAAAGCATCGAGTAAGCGGACGTAAAGCGCCGTCAAGGCGTCGTTGTTGTACCACAGCGGAGCGAAGATTTTGGCCCATTCCGATGCCGGCACGCGCCGGACCACTTGAGCGATGAGCGTGAAGTAGTTGGAGTTCCAGAGCATACGTGTCGGTGCCTCGAGATATTTGCGGAGGTATTCGCGCAATGCGAGGATGTCATCTTCAATCAGGAGCGTCTGCACCTCTTCGCGGTCTTTGTAGGTGTTGTAGATTTCCAGTCCGATGGCTTTGATTTCCTCGCTATCGAAGGTCTGATAGTCGTTGACGTCATTGAAATAGCCATCAACGAGTATGGCGGCGATGTCGGCGGCGCCGAGCAGTTTGATATAGACGGGATAGTCGTCGCGGTATTTCTGTGGGTTGCGTTTGAATGCGCTGAAACGCGTCACCACGCCCGTTGCCTCAGTATTGACGGTGGGCGGATTGATTTGTTCGATAAAGTTGTATTCTTTGCCTCCGGCCTTAACCTTGAAAGGCAAACGGCCGTTTTGCAGCAAATTGCTCATCACATACGACTTTCCCTTTTGACTCTCGCCGTAGGCGGCAATGGCAGGGTTTTCGGTTTCGGCCTCGGCCATATTGCGGAGTTTGCACCGCTCGCTCACCAGTTGGAAGAAGCGCTGGCCGTAGTGGTCGGGTTTGTGCTGACGTATCCAAGCCAGTGCTTGGTCTATATTGTTGATTTGTTGCTTGATTTTCTGAAGCATATCGTTGACTTTTTTGACTCTTGGACTCTTTTATTTGATAGACAATTGAAACTCGCCCTTGTCGAGCCAATACTTACCGTCGTCGGCAAGCGACTGCGGCACGAGCCGTACGGCTGTCTTGGGCAGGTTGTTACCCATGGCGTCAGAGACTTCTTCCAGTTCGATGCGCTCGCGGTCTTCGTGATAGTTGCGTGAGAGGCAGAGACGGAGCGTTGAGCGACCGGAGTCGTTGTAAATGCCATAAAGTGGCCGCGCCTGATAGGTTCGTCCTTCAATCTGTTTGCAGCCAATGAAGGCCGGGAAGGTGTAGAGATTGAGTAAGGCGGTGGACTTTTCGGGCGAGAGGAGTGTCTCTTTGACTTGCTGGGTGGCTGGGTCGTAGAGTCCGAGATAGTGTGCGGTGGGACGCATCTCGGTGGTCATTCGGTCAAAGTCGATGACCAAGCCGTTGAAGCCGGTCTGAGAAGCGGTGTGTCCCACCATACCGCCCACGGCCACCACGCTCTTTTGGTCGAAGAAGTAGCCCTGGCCGTCTGAGAAGGGATACCAGGTGCCCACGTGATAGTCGCCAAGACGAATGAGTCTGTCGGGCGAGAGAGGATAATATTTGACGAAAAGTTCGGTGATGGTGTCGAGTGACGTGGGGCGTCCGGCGAGCACGAGGATGTCGCAGTGGTAAGCGTAGAGCACCACGGCAAGTTGACGCATCAAGGGTTCAAGCACGGCTCTGATGTCTGAGGCCACGCGGTCGGGGTCATAGCGCCACTCGAGTTCTTGCAACTTGAAGCCGAAATGGCGTTCAAAGGCTTCGAGCAGATAGGTTGAGGGCGGCATCTCTCCGAAGATATCGTCGTAGGTGTAGATGCGCGACGGGCGGTGGCGGCGCAACAGGTCGAGCAGCAATTGGGCAATGGGCACAGATACCTGTGTGTTGAAGTCGCGGCGGTTGCGACGGTCACGTGCCGTTTTCAAGTTGCTGTCTTCTCCAAAGAAGTCGTGCACGAGGTTTGAGGCAAACACCTTGATGGCGTTTTCTCTCTCTGTGGTCGAACCAGCATTGAGTATGTCGTCCATTTTGCCGCGATAGACTCCGGCGGCCAGTGTGGTGCCTTCAAGACAGGGCAGGGCTCGGAGCTCGTCGTCGGTAGCGGCCAAGAGGCGGAGTTCGAGTGAGCTCTGTATGCAACCCATCGTGGGTGAGGCGTGATGGTCGCCTTCAATCACGAAGGTCTGTATGAGTCGGCGCAAGATGTCATCGCCGGCCAGATAGAAACTGTCCCAAAACTTGGGCACGGGCATAATGCGCGTGCCGGTGTCGCCTTCATATTCATAGGCACAAATCATGATGTCGGTGGTGCCGGCACCAATATCCACCGAACCGATGGTGAGCGCTTTTTTGTCGTATCCTTCAGCTTTGAGTTCGTCGCGCACATGACCTTTCATTTCAAAGAAACGGGCCACCTCACCATTATAGCGCTGGGCGAGTTCGGCATAAAGATAAACGAGTTGGCAGCAAGAGGCCTCGTCGTAGCTCCATTGGCGTTTTTTCACGCCGAGGTCTGACGTCTCTTTAAGCGAATCGGGCGAAGGGAACACCGTGGCAGGGCTGAGTGCCGGATTGAGGTTCATGATGGCCTGCCAGGCATCGACGGCGGCTTGGCGCAAAGTGGCCTGCTCGCTCAGCGGCATGGCCGTGGGACTGGTGATGATGATGTGGCGCAGGCGTCGACGGCAGTCCACATTACCGTGCATATCGCGGAAACGCTGACCATTGATTTGAGCCACGGCTTGCTGCAACACTTCCACCATTACGAACGTCATGAGCGACGAGCGGGAGTAATGGAAGGTGAGGTCAAGGCCGGCTCCGTCGGGCAGAAAGTGACCTTGGGCGTCAAACTGCTCTGAGAGGCCCTTTATATATATATTATTATCTATGTTGACATTGGCTGGGTCGTTCACCGACACCAAAGTCTGCCATTTGCCTTCAAACTCTGCCTTGTCCCAAAGGTAGCGTTTGGGACTGGAATAGTTGGTGCAGAGTTCGCTCGTGTCGGCCTCTTCGCGCGAACGGTAGACCAGTCGGCGTGCCTCCTCTCCCACTCTGACGAAACTTTTCCAGACGAAAAAGTCCTCATCGAGCCTGAGTGCGCCACCGAAATCGGCTTTGCGGAAAACGATGCGCATGTCGAAGGGGTTGTTATAGAATTTGTGCGGCTCGGTCAAGTCGCGCAGTTCGAGCATCTTTGCACGCGTGAAATCGCCTTCTTCAAAAAGCACGCCGCAGGTGCGCGAGTTGCCGATGTCGAGCACAAGATCGACGTCTATCTCGCGAGCGTCACCCTTATAGAGTTGCACTTCGGGAGCGGCTCCGACCTCTCTCAAGAAGGCCGTGAGATAGATATACCAACCAAGCACGTGGAAGACGGTGCTCTCTTGCGTGCCGTCGGTTTTGACGCCGCAGAGCGAAAGGATATATTCAGCAAAAGCGTTTTGCCCGTCCTCGAGTGAGAGAAAAGCCAGCATACGGTCAACCTGCGGGCAGAGTCGATAGGTCTTGGGGGCTGTCTCGTTGGGATAGAAATAGGGGCGCATCACTGAGAGGGGGTCTTCGGCCGTTGCCGTGTCGAATGCCCAAGTGAAGCGATAGCGTTGTGTGCCCTTGTTGACGCCCTCGCCGAGTGCGTCAATTTTGACACGACACCAGCCCTGAGGACTGTCCATCACGCCGTCTGAACCGGCCAACTCAAACATCGGCATCGGCAGCCATTTGCCCAGCAAAATCTCCCAGGCGGGCAGTTTCTCATAACCACCGGCTGGGTCGGGTAGGCGTAAATGCCCGAGCGCATTGATGCCAAACACCTCGGGGTCGCCGTCTTTGAACGTACCAAAAAGTGCCGTGGGCAAATCTTGCTGCATACACTGCATACCCATCTCGTCGAGGATTTCTTGTCCGGTCGACGAGAGTTCAAGGGCCTGTTTCTCACGCAGTTCGTTCAAGGTGACATACACACCCTCCGTGGCCTTGAAACAAAGCAGGTCAAAGAGGGGCTCGCCCGTGATAAAATCTTTTTGCTCGCAAAAGGCAAATTTCAGCAAGTGGCCGTTTTGATATTGAAACGGCTCGGTGGGGTTGAACTCGACCTCGCGGGTTACAAATTGCAAGCCGGAGTCGGCAATAAGGTGTTCCATATGACTTGGGCAACTTTGGGGGATATCTTCTTTTGATAGCCGTGTTTGTTCTTCGTTATCTCGCGCCTATGCGCGAATTTATATATATGTCCTTGCAAATGTAAACAATTATTTCAAAACCGCATTTCTATAAGCTGTTTATTGCATATTATTTTAAAAAAAGCGCTATTTCATGTGCGCGACATCCATCGTTTTGTTCAAAAAAGCGGGTTATCATTGACACGACGGCTGCTGTTTACGTTCGTTTTTAATCTTTTTGTGTTTTTGCTAAAAATAGTTGAAAATAAGTCCTAAAAACCGACACAGTCCTCCAAACCGTTGAGTGACAAACGCTTATGGCTTAAACGCTTGCTTGAAATGGTTTCCCGTGGGTCGAAAAGCCACTTTTTTGAGGTCGAAAAGTCCCAAAGATGATGCCGGAATAAGGACAGTTTTTCCTGGAATAAGGACAGAAAATGCTGTCCTTATCGACGTAACGCTTTGAAACACAAAAAAGAGGACGGCAAGCCGCTCTCTTCTTTATTCCTAAGTCAA
>JAHAWW010000229.1 GCA_018383375.1 Prevotellamassilia sp.
TTGAGTGTAATGGTTCCTTCGGTCACTTCATATTTAGGATTACCCACGAGCACGTTGCTGAGTGTAGATTTACCCGAGCCGTTAGGTCCCATTAAGACGTGCACTTCTCCGTCGCCGATAGTGAGGCAGACGCCTTTAAGTATTTCCTTGCCTTGTACAGAGGCGTGTAGATTTTTGATTTCAAGCATAGTCCGCTGTGTTTGGAAGGACAAAGTTAGTGCAAGCGAGAGCAAAGGCCAAAAAAAACTTGTTTTTTATTGGACTTAGCCGAGCGCAGCCTAACTTGCGCCGCCAGGCGAAAGTTAGTGCAAGGCGAGCGGTAAGCAAAATAAAAAACTTGTTTTTTAGATTTGCTTGCCCGGGCCGCAGCCTAACTTGCACGAAGTGAAAGTTAGAGCAAAGCGAGAGCAAAGGCCAAAAAACTTGTTTTTTATTGGACTTGCCCGAGCGCAGCCTAACTTGCGCCGCCAGGCGAAAGTTAGTGCAAATGAGAGCAGAGACAAAAGGAAAGACGTAGTTTTTCATTTTGGCTATGCCGAATGTAGCCTAACTTGCGCCGTTAGGCAAGAGTTAGTGTAAAGCGAGAGCAAAGCCCCAAAAAACTTGTTGTGATTCGTAACTGACCATCAATTACCCTGGTGTCCCCCCAAAAAATACGGTTTCATTTCGCCCTTCCACTCCTTATTATATATACCCAAAAGTTTGCCTTTTTCCCAATCACCCAATCACGCCGTTGTAACTTGTTGACTTTGTGGCAGATGCTGTGACTGGACGCTTCAATCACGCCAATCACACTATGCGGCCGGAACTTTGCGACCATTGCTTGCCATTTGCTGATTACCAAGTGAGACCCAAACACTTTTATGGCAACGTTTGTGCAAGAGGCAAAAGCATTTTGCCGGCCACAAAGCCCTGCAAGTTGGGCTGCGCCGCGACAATTCAAACCACGCGACACCATGCCTTTTGTCTTTTGCCCGACCACCGTTTTGCATTAACTTTGGGGTGAAGATGGGAGAGGAGGCCCTTAAATGGGCCTTTTTTATTGATATTTAGCGCGTTACGGCCATAAGGACTACATTCACCGGCCTTATTCCCGCAGCCATAGGCCTTATGGGAGGAATAATTGCAAGCCATCTTGCGCGAATTTCGTGGTTTTTCGGCCGAAAAACCACCGTGTGCGTCGCGCTGAACAGGCGCAAAGAATAAAAATCGAGCTTTTTTGTCAGCACAATCCCCCTTTTTGAACATTTCGGCAGCCACGCCGCCGGCGCCGCAATTAGCCCGACAAGTCCGCGCCATGGCCCACCGAGACAGATATGCCCCACCCGCTTTCCGCTCTCCCACTTCTGCCCACACTTTCGCCTGAAAGTTAAATTTTTGACCGTTAAACATAGTTTAACAGTCGGGGGGGGTAATTATTGACCTTTGTTTGTAATTTTGCCGCGTAAAAGTGTGATTTTTAGTCCGCTTATCCCCTATATGCGGCCTTCGGGCCTCCCCGACTATCCCCAATCAATCACCGACACCAAACCATTAATTTATTTTATATATGCGAAAATTTTATCTCTTTTTCGCGCTGCTGATAGGAATCAGTGGCGCCGCGTGGGCTAAAAACTTCACGCCGGAGAAGGGTGCTATTTACACCATCCGGAATAAGAAACATGGCACATTTGCACTTTACAATTCAGGATGTAAAAAGGATGGCACCAACATCTTGTCAACGTGGGCGCAATTTGACCAGCGCAGTTTCTTCATCATTGAGGGCAATGCCGACACTGGGTACACGTTGCGTTTCAAAAACGAACCAACACGCTATGTGATGGCTGTAAATACCAACGATGCAGACTCCAACGTCGGCACGATAACCATAGATGGAGGTGAAGTGCCCGATAGTGCGAAATGGAAAATTGTAGAAAGCGAAGCAGGAAAAGGCACATGGAATATCATTCCTTTCGCAGGAGATAAAGGTTGGAACCAGCGTGGCAATATTAGCGGTAACCTCTGCGTTGGTCAATGGGCCAGTAACAACACTGACGACAACAGCTGGTACATTCAGAAACCTTCTGAATTGGCCTCGGCAGCGATTACAGCCCGTGGTGATTACAAAGAATCCTGGAGCGGCAAGATTGGTATGCCGACTGAAGCAGGTTGGAATGCTTGGAATACAGCGGTAACAACGACAGCCTCTACACTTCAAACAACGTTCAGCACAACGAACGCGACCGCCTTTAAAAACGCGTTTAACGCCTTACCCGCTCTCAAGACCCCGCAGAACGGCTTGTACAAAATACAGAATCTCAAAACTTCTCTCTATCTGTTCCAGACTAATGAGGGCAACCCCAAAAACTTCACCTTGATTAACGACGGCGGCGACAACTACAAATATTACTGGAAGGCCACCTTCGACGGCAACGTCGTATCGCTCAAGGGTTCTCTCGGACAAGCTCCATCAAGAGGCGCACAGGGTAAAGCGTATTCTGACATCACCCCCGGAGAAGTTATGAACACCATCACTATGGAGGGAGCTCCCTCAGCAAGCGCCAGCTATACCGAGGGTGCTTTCTTATGGCCTAGTGTTCATAGCACAGAACAATGGAACTTCACGGTGAATTATACCAACTACAACACCGACACCAACCCCTATTACCTGACCACATGGACCGTCACAGACAGTGCCGACCAATACACGTTTGAGGCAGTAGAGCTCACCGATGGCAAACAACTCTATACGGTAAACGTAGACCGCTCGGTTTATAACTGTGACGCCAATGTGACCTTCAACAGCGATAGCTATGCCGGCAACAAGACGGTAAACAATGGCGGTTTCTTCATCCTGACCGAAAGTCAAGCTCAGGCTGCGAACTTCAGCGCAGAGAATACCAACGGAATTCCCTACTACCCTGCAACTGTAACCATTGACGGCACAAACATCAATGTGACCTATACCTTCATGGCTCAGTATGCCCAAGACCTGATTAACTATGCCAAAGGCCTGATTGACGCTTCCGACGCGAAAACAGTGGGATATCCCAAAACATCAACCACTGTTTATCGCGAATTGAACGCAGCAATCACAGCCTATAATGCAGACCAAACGGCATCTAACATTAACACTCTCGAAGAGAAACTGGCTGCATACAAAGAATACACTACAACTGCAGACCTTTATATGCCCGCAGACGGCAAGGCTTATAAGATTACTGCCGTATTCCCCAATGGCGCTAAACAGCCTCTGTATTGGAACAGCACAAGAATAACGGCTAAAAATGAAAGCAATATCACAGTTGCCGACTCTATGGTATTCATCTGTCGCGCCAACAATGACGGCACTTACACCTTCGTAAACAATGCAGGTAAATACTGGTTGTGGTGTGATAGTGGGGACGCCGACAAATCTTATAGTGTCCATGGTATCAGCGACAGCTATATCGCACAAAATAACTGGACCATTGAACGTGCTGTGAAAGAAAACAACGACGGCGGCTCTATCTTGAGCGGTGTCACCAATGCGGACTTCTTCGGAACAATGCAACTTAAGGCCTTGAATAAAACTGGCAATGCCTCTTATTGGTTGGCCGCACGCTATGAAGGGGACAATGCTGAGGCTGCATTTATTGCCGGTAACACAGGTGCTAAATGGTACGATTACAATAATGGCTCTGCAACGAACAATACGAAGATGCGTACTTTCACCTACGCTTTTGAAGAAGTTCCCTACGCCAACGTGGTGAGCCTCAAAGACGCTGAAAGCCTTGAGAGCGGCAAGAACATTGCCACCTTCAGCGCTCCCTTCCCCACCGTTGTGCCTGCAAACACTACGGCTTATACCGTTGAAACAACGATCGGCACTAACGTGACCAAAGTGGCTCTGCAAGAAGCTGTAACCGCTGGCAATGCCATTCCGGCCAACGAAGGCGTCATCCTTATCGGTACGGCTACAGGCAACGTCACGATGCTGCCCCGCACCACAGAGGCCATCACCAATATCGCCAATAACGGTTTGAGCAACTCTGCCGGCGCCGCTGTCAACGTGAACGACGGCAACTCCTACGTATTGGCCGACAAGTCTCAGGGCTGGGCATTCTACAAAGTCAGCACCGCTGCCACCAGCCAGCTGCCGATGAATAAGGCTTACCTCCATCTCACTGCCGCTTCC
>JAHAWW010000232.1 GCA_018383375.1 Prevotellamassilia sp.
GTGAGGGTCTGTTCGTCGCCGACGGCCGAACGGATGCGGCCGCCCACGGGCTGAGAGGGCGTGAAAGCCATAGGGCGGAGCGTGATGGTTTGGATGTCGGCAGCTTTTTGCTGATGTGCGTCGAGCATAATCTCGCCGTCGTGGTCGTGGGTGGGCGAAACCGTTGCGTTATGGTTTTCGTCGGCATCGTGATGGGCCTCGTCGGCATGGCCACAGGCACAAAAGCCCATGCCAAGCCCCAAGGCGACAAAGGGAACAAATAGTTTTTTCATTGAAAGATAAAAGGGGAATGCGGGTTAATGAGTCGAAAAGGCCAAAAGACCAAGAGCAGATGAGACTAAGAGACAGGAAGGAAACGGGACAATGAGTGTCGACTCAGGCCTGTAAGGTGGGCACAGAGATAGTCTCGGTCGTCAGGCCCGGGTTATGGTATGCACCCCTCACCTGCGGCCTGTAAAGTCGGCACAATAAACGGCAGTCTCCAAGTCTTTACGCCATCGGCGGAGCCCTCAATCCGCCAGCCGACAAACCGCGACGCGACTTGCCGACCATAACAAGAGGAACAAACGGCCTACCCGTGAGCGGCCGGAAAAGCAACAACGACAAAACGCTCGCCAAAGACAACCACACCACCGGCTGACCGGCCACACGCCGCACATTTTGCAACGAAACCTTTGCAACGACGAAGCCACACTCGGCCACACACGTCGACCCGTCGCCGTGATGGCAGGCATCGGCCGCATTGTGACCGGTGGTGTGACCGCCATGAACCAAAGCCATACAGGCCGAGCCCTCATGGTGATGATGAGGGAGCAACGGAGCCAGCAGCAACGAGAGAGCCGCCAGCGCCAGCAGCAGATGGGCAAGGCGTTTTGTCATAGGATTTGCTCGCGAAGATAACCTTTTTTTGTTGCAATCGGGTTGCAAATGGTGGGATAATTCCGTGCAGGCGTTTTGTCTTTTCCCCGGCGACGACAAAATGGTATCTTCGCCATAGCGAGGAAGAAGGGCGCCTTTGAAAGGCGCTCTTTTTTGGCTTTCAGACGTTTACGGGCCTAAGGACAGTTTTTCCCTGTCCCTATTCCAGGGAAAACGGGGCTTATGGGAGGCCGGTTTATCTTGGGGAAAGGACTCACGAAGGCCTATTTCGCGAAGCCGTGAGCGACGTGGCGGCGGCAATGTGTTAAGGAGAATAAATTGCAGCTGGTTTTTGTCACGCTGGAGCCTTTTTTTGAACATTCTCGAAGCCTTGCCGGAAAAGTCTGAGATAAAAACCGCTGTGTTCTTGCTCGTTTCGAGCAAAGTATGTAGTTTTGCAATAACTAGTTAGTAAGACAAAAAAAGTCAAAAAGACAAAAAAGACAAAAAGTGGCTTAGCCGCTCAAACTCTTAGACTCTTAAACTCTTAGTCTCTTAGACTCATAAATTCCAACCATAGTTCTTAATAAAGTAGAATAATGAAACGACAAGTATGTTATTGGATGCTGCTCTTGGCAGGGTTGCTCCTGCCGGGCAGCGCAAGTGTTTATGCACAGGCGTTGCGTGGTGTGGTGACCGAGGCCGAGACCGGTCAGCCCATCGTCGGGGCAATCGTCATTCTGAAGGGTTCCACCACCCATGCCATCACCGATGAGGAAGGTAACTATACGATAAAGGACATTGCCGCCGGACGTTACAACGTTGAGGCAAAGGTGCTGGGCTTCGCATCCATGGAGGTGCAGGAGGTGCTGATTGCGGGCAACAAGGAGGTGATTGTCAACTTCGCCCTCAATGAGATCACCAAGACGCTGGGCGAGATTGTGGTGCGCCCCACCGTGACCAAAGAGAAGGCCGTCAACCCCTGGGCCCTTGTCGGCGCCCGCATGCTCAGCATGGAGGAGGCCAGCCGTTATGCCGGTGGCTACAGCGACCCTGCCCGTCTGGTCACCTCGTTTGCCGGCGTTGCAGGCAGCCCCGACAACAACGGCATCTCCGTGCACGGCAATGCCCCGCAGAGCCTCTCGTGGCGCTTGGAGGGCATTGAAATCAACAGCCCCAACCACTTCACCGATGCCTTTAGCATGGGCACAGGCGTTGTCAGCGCCCTGAGTTCGAACGTGCTGGCCAACTCCGACTTCTACAGCGGTGCCATGACGGCAGAATATGGCAATGCGCTCTCGGGCGTGATGGACATGCACCTCAAGGCGGGCGACACACAGAAGTTCAGCCACGCCCTGCAGGTCGGCAGCCTCGGCATCGTGGGCAGCAGCGAAGGTCCGCTGAACCGCAACACAGGCGCTTCATACATCTTCAACTATCGCTATTCCTTCACCACGCTGGCCCGCGAAATCGGCGTCCTCTCTACCGATGGCGACCAGGCCGACTTCCAAGACCTCAACTTCAAGCTCAATTTCCCCACCCAAAAGGCCGGCAACTTTGCCATCTTCGGCCTGGGCATGAAGGACAAGTATTGGAACGACGTGCCCGACTTCGACGAGTGGGAGACGGTCTATGACCAGGAGTATCTCGAGTCGCGACAGACCATGTTTGTCGGCGGCCTGACGCACAACATCTATCTCGGCAAGGGCTGGAAGTGGAAAACCGCCGTGGCCTATTCGCTCTTCAAGAACGATGGCGACGACTATTATGCCAACTATTACTACGGCAACGCCCCCGTGAGCTCCGACAAGCATACCTTCCCCAAGTATGCCGAGATGAGGCAGAAAAACCAGCAACTCACCGCGCAGACGGGCCTGCAGAAGCGTTTCTCCGAAGCCTTCCTCTCTAAAGTGGGCGTCAACTATAGCGAGTACTACTTCGACCTCAACCTCAATATGGCCGATGCCGTAGGAGCCGCCACCCTGCGCCCCGTCTATGGCGCCGACAGCCATACCGGACTGCTCACCGCCTACCTCTCCAACTCGTGGAAATGGAACCGCTGGATGACCTTCAACTTCGGCGTCAACAGCGAATACTTCCGCCTCACCAAGGAACAAACCATCGAGCCGCGTGCCGCCCTGCAGTGGAACCCCGGCCATGCCAACACCTTCTCGCTGGGCTACGGCCTCCACAGCAAACTCGAGAAGATGGACGTCTATTTCTATAAGGACGAGAACGGCAAGTATGCCAACCAAAACCTTGACATGAGCAAGGCACACCACTTCCTCCTCTCTTGGATGCACCGCTTCAGCGACAAGATGAACCTCCGCGTAGAGACCTACTACCAGTATCTCTATGACCTGCCCGTCGAGAACGACATCAACAGCACCTACTGCGTGCTCAACCGCCGCGAATACTACGTAGACAAGGCCCTGACCAACGCCGGCAAGGGCCGCAACTACGGTATCGACGTCACCCTCGAACGCTATATGAGCGGCGGATGGTACGGGATGGTCAACGGCTCGCTCTACAAGTCGGAATACAAAGCTATGGATGGCGTGTGGCGCAACACCCGCTACAACCGTACTTACCTCGTCAAGCTG
>JAHAWW010000233.1 GCA_018383375.1 Prevotellamassilia sp.
GGATTTTGAACAATATAAATGTTTAGATAAGAAAGGTACGAGATTTACAAGAGAAGCTTATTGCGATTTGTCTCCAGAGGCTATTGCATATTCGTTATATAAATATGGGGCTGATAAGAACTTGAGCATTATTCGGGTCTCTGATTTGTATAGAATGGATGTACAGAGTGGTGTTTTTAAAGAATTTGGTTTGAGAAGGACTGATTTTGAAAAGGCATTGCGTTTTTTATCATCTGACACAAATCGAGTTCTAATTGCAGAGCTGAATATGGGATTGGAACACATTACCTTAAGGGATGATTTAACACCATACTCAGCTTTGGCTCAGTTAATATACTAGGGAGTTGCGTATAGATGAAGATACATTCATGAAAAAAGTAAACTGATGAAATACAGCGATATTATCAAATTGCGTGGCGGTAAGGCGGCGTATAATATAAAGGGAGAAAAGGCAACGGAGTGGACCTCGTTTATTCCCAACGAGCAGTTTAACAATGTGTTGCGCACGGTGTTGAGGTCGGTTAGGAACAACGATATCGACGTGCATAAGTCGTTTTGGATAAACGGTACGTATGGCACGGGTAAAAGCCATGCCGCCGCCGTTGTCGGGCACCTGCTCGGCGACGATGTGAACGACATCAGAGAATGGGTGGATTATGAGTATGCCGACCCAAAGTTTAAGGGCATACGCAACGACATTTATACCTTGAGAGCGGAAAAACGGCTACTTGTGGTGAAACTCTATGGACAGGCTGCCATGACCCATCCGCTCGACTTGGCCCTCGTGGTGCAGCAGGGCGTGGAAGCTACGCTGCGCGATTGTGGAATTGACCTCTGCGTGCCCACAGACTTTGAATGTTATATCGCTCATATAGAGCAGAACCGCAGAATGTGGGCAGACTTCATCGACACCCATACCGAACTGTCGTCTATCGTAGCAGACACCGACCAGCTGATAGACCACCTCAAAGACAAAGACCTTGGCACCTTTCATCGCATCACCGACACGCTCAGAAAGGTGGGCATCAACATTCGTCTCAACAACGAAGACGTGAAGCAATGGCTCGTCGAGGTGCAAGACAAACTGGCCGCAATGGGCACCTACAACGGACTGCTCATCGTGTGGGACGAGTTCACAGACGTGATGACCAACCCGATAGGCCTCGCCGTGCTCAAAGAACTCCAAGAAGTGGCCGAGAAATTTGCCAATCAAGAGAATAATTCATACATATTCCTTATCTCTCACCCCTCGGCATTTGACAAATTCAACTCCGACCAACTCAAACAGACCGACGGACGCTATCACCGCATGAAATATAATATGGAACCGGTGTCGGCCTTCAAGATTATGTCGCGTAAGTTTGAGGTGGTGGATAAAACCTATTATGAAAATATTCGCCAACTCTTCTATATCAAAAACGACAGGCTGCTCGACATCTATACCGCCACAAGCAACGAACCGGAGGCTACCAAAGAAGACCTGCGCAGCCTTTATCCGCTGCATCCCGGCACGGCCAACCTCTCGACGCATTATGCCACGGTGGTGGGCTCGTCGCGCCGTAGCGTCTTTGAATTTCTCGGACAAAATGAGGCGATAAAAGAATTTTTGGACAGCGAAGAGGCCTTCTTGAACCGGGAGGTCATCACGGCCGACTTCTTGTGGGACTATGTGCTGGCTGTGTTTCAAGACGATGTGGCCAACTATGGCCCTGTGACCGAGCGCTACAACTCCTATCGCTTGCAGGTGGCCGCTCAGGGCGAAGCCTATCTGGCCATTTTCAAAAGCATCTTGCTGCTCAATGCTTTCAACAATGTGTCGGGCGAAAACAACAACGGCCTCATCACACCGTCGAAAGACAATATCATAGCGCTCTATGCCGGCACAAAGTATGAGGGCGTGGTAGACGCCGTGTTGCAGTGGTTTAACGAACAGGCCATTATTCAGCGTGCACCGGGCGATCTCTATTCCGTGCAATTCACGGCCCTGCCAGCTAACGAAATCGAGGAGAAAAAGACGCTGATGCGTAATGTGGAATACAACACCATGAGCAAGGTGCTCTATTTCACGGATGCAGCCGCCGGCATCTTTGAGAAGAAGTTTATGCAGAAAATCATACGTCCCTATGCTTATAAGTTTTATTCTGACGTGCAAAACGATTCGTCGTTGCGCAGCCAGATTAAAAACGGACGGAGAGACGTGGACAGCTGCACCTTGTTTTTTGCCCTGCTGATGGCCCGCAACAATCAAGAACTGGCCAAGTTGCGCTCTTTTGCCGAGTCCTGCGCCAACGACGAAGAAGATGCCGGACTGAAAAACATCGCCTTTGTGGTGTTTGATGAGGTGATGACCGATGGGCGCTATGAGCAGTTTATCGAATATCAAGCCAACTATGCCTGCGCCAACAGCCACGGCTTTGCCGACCAGCAGAAGGTGCATCGCGACCATGCCGAGGGCATGGTGAAAGACTGGATGGAGGCCATCTTGCGCAACAATGCGATTATCTATATCAATGGCAAGGAGAAATTGTCTATCGCCGTGCGGCATCTCTCGAGTGAGGTAAATGTCAACGTGGCTCCGATGATTTATCCCTACGGGCCTGACGCTTGTGAAATGTTGAGACAAAAAGCGCCTTCAACATTCTGGAAAAGACAAAATTCCAAAGAAATCGTGCGCATATTCCTTCATGCCACCAGTAAACAAGAGCTGCAAAACATCACGGCACAAATGCGTCCGGTGCAGTATCTCATTCAAGACTGTCTGGACGACAACATGCAGTGGAAAGATGATGTGCCCGAGGGACATCCTTTCAAAATGGTGTTTGACAAAATCAACAATACCATCAAGTATGCCAATAAAAGTGTGCCCTTCAATCTTGACGAAAAACTCTCTGATCTGACCAAAGCTCCCTATGGCCTCTATGGCTGTTTTGCGGCTATGGCTATGGTGGCTTTTGCTTTCAGAGGATGGGAGGGCAAGATTTTTGACATGCAAGGCAAACCACGCGACAAGAATGCCTTGATAGACGATATTGTCTACCTTTTCAAGGTGTGGGACGACCGCAAGTCGAACAGCAAACTCACCTTTAAGTTCCAAACTCCGGAGGAGGGCAAACTCTGCAAAGCCTTCACTTCGCTCTTCAAACTTAACAACAAGGAGAATGCTTACAACGATGTGAGCAGTCTGAAAGATGCCCGATATGCCATTACCGTAGAGTTTTTAGGCAAGAAAGAGACGCCTCTTTGGGCCATCAAGTATGCCCCGGAGTCGGTGTTTGACAAACTGCCCATTGACGTGGAAATTGACGATGAAATCAAAGCCCTCACAGACAATATCGTGGAGATCTGCACCGAGCGAGAGGTGCGGAATCCGGCTTTGGTCAACGAAACGCTGGCCCTTATCGAAGACCGTCGCATCGATATGAAAAACATCTTGAACGTGGAGGAGGCTTTCACAGAGGGAATGAAAGAATTCTTGATGCAGATTGACACCATCGACGTGCAAGAAGACGAAATCGGCGATGTGATGGAATATGTCAAACAAAACCTGCAATCGACGGTGGGCTATTG
>JAHAWW010000234.1 GCA_018383375.1 Prevotellamassilia sp.
GTCGCCATCGTTGCGCTCATCTGTCCCTGTCGTTTCTTCCCTTTTAGCATCTTCGGCATTTTCATCGTTGAAGGTGAAACCCACGACAGATTTCGGTTTCGGTTTAGTTTCGCTCAGACTCTTTCTCACCAAATCATCCACATAGTTTCTTTGATCGATGCAGACGTTAAAAACATATTGGAGATATCCAGATAAATCTTCCATATTTTTCAACAAGAGCAATGGCATTCTGCTACTGACCAGATACTCGAAGGTTTTTGGATGTGTGCTCCAAAAGACGGTGGGGAAATAATCACCATTGGCTTTATTCCAAACACGCATTTTTTTTATTTCACGACGGTCTGAAAGGCAGAGAGGAGAAGGAATGATGCCAAATCGTACGTTCAAAAAAGGGGGTTGAACGTGACAAAATAGCCTGTTTTTTCGCGACGGCTTTGTGTGGCTTACTCCAACGGGGGATTTCCCGAACTGTAAACGGCAAAATTGGGCTCAAATGGCTCGTCGGCATTCCCGGCATAAGGACAGAAACGACCGGAATAAGGAGAGAAATTTCTGTCCTTATGGCCGTAAGACGTTAAAAGCCAACAAAAAAGGCCCACAAAGGGGCCTGTCTCTTTCTATTACCTCAAAGATAATGCAAAACGCTGTGAAGACAAAAGACAAAGACCGGGCGCAACGGACCAATGCCGTGCGACCGTAACGTCACAACAACTCCTCGAGCTCTCCGGCCTCACGGTTGAGCCGATGGGCATAAGCAAAAAACCAGTCTGAGAGGCGATTGAGCCAGGGCAGGGCTTCGGTGCACCCTGCCGACACTACACTGCGCTCGGCACGCCGACAAACAGCACGGCACACATGGGCCTGAGCGGCCGATACCGTGCCACCGGGCAAGACAAAGCCGCCAAGGTCCACGGCAAACGCGTCGATGTCGCGTTCAAGGGCTTCGACCTCGGCTCCGTCTGGGAAATAGGTGGCTTGGTCTATGCCCGAAAGTCGGGCACCGATGGCAAAAAGCCGGCGTTGGAATTGTCGCAACTGCGGGCGCTCTTCCAGAGGCAACTGAGCGGCCAGCAAGCCGATGTGACTGCTGAGTTCGTCGACATCGCCCACAGCCACGATGCGCGGGTCGGTCTTGGCCACTTTACCGCCCACGGCCAACGAGGTGGTGCCACGGTCGCCGGTGTGGGTATAGAGCGTGGACGAGAGTTTTTGCTTAGAAGTAGTTGATGACATAATGCTCTTTGTTTAGTCGTGACTCAAAAAAGACGAGACCGAAATCGTGGAGGTCGAAACTCACCCTCACGCGCTCATCGGCCACGAGCCTTTGCCAAGCAGCGCGGTCGGCCTTGTGCACGCCTATGCCGCGCACCACCAACAGGCCGCCGTCGGTCATATGGTCTGGCAGGGTCATGAGGTCGTCGATGTGGCCCGAAAGGGTGCTGACATAGGCAAAGCCTAACTTATCGCCGCGCAAGGTCGCTGCCGTCAAGGTGTCGACTGCCGTCAAGCGGCAACTGGTTCGTCCTTCGTGCAGATAGCGCAAGGTGACAGCGCTCACGGGGCCCACCACCACAGCCCTGCCGGCACGCGAATGGTTGATGAGACGAAAGAGCAGGCGGTCGTCTTTTTCGCGCAGGTCGGCCGCATGGTTTTGACGCCAGGCGTGCAATGGGGCGTAGGCGTAATATTCGCCAGACTCATAGACCACACCTCTCACCAGATTGAAAGCAAAAGGCGAATGGATGCCGTAGCCCCGACGGTGACGAAAACGAACCACCCATCGGGTAAAGCGACGAAGACTGACGAAAGATTGAAACATAGACAATGGGATGTAACTGCCGACGAATATAGCATTTTTTCGCAGAAAAGACAACACGAAACGAGCGAGGAATGGTCTCACGACGGGTCGGCAGAATGGTCGCGACGGTTGCGCGGGAAGTATTTGAGCACTTGCTCACGCAAAAACGGATTGGCCAGATGCATATAGATGTCGGTGGTGGCGATGGTTTCGTGTCCAAGCAACTGCTGGATGACACGCAGGTTGGCTCCGCCTTCGAGCAAGTGGGTGGCAAAGGTGTGGCGCAGGGTGTGTGGACTGATGTCGCCTTGAATGCCGGCCAAGGCGGCGTATTGGCGCAGGTTGTGAAACACAGTGATGCGTGAAAGATGCCGGCGTCGGGCTGCACTGATAAAGACATAGTCTTCTTCGCCGGGCTTGGGGTCAATCTCTTGGCGCTCCAAAGCCCAAAGGTCGAGCTCGTGAGCCGCACGGTCAGAAAGGGGCACAAGCCGCTCTTTTGAGCCTTTACCCACAACCCGCACATAGCCTTCGGCCTTGAACACACAACTGAGGCGCAACTCACAAAGTTCGCTCACGCGCAGACCGCAACTATAGAGCATCTCTATCATGGCACGGTCGCGACGGCCTTCGGGTTTGCTCAGGTCAATGGCGGCAATGAGGGCATCAACTTCTTCGACAGACAACACACGGGGCAAATGACGGCCAAAAGAAGGGGTGCGCAAGAGCTCGGTGGGGTCGGTGTCTAAACGGCCATCGAGCACAAGAAAATGAAAAAACGACCGCAACGACGACACGGCCCTGCAAATGGAACGCTCGCCAATGCCCAACTCAGAGAGCAACACCATGAAGCGGTGGAAATGGTCGAGCGTCAGCTCGGAAAGGGATAAAGACTCATCGGCGACATATTCCAAAAAACGCGCCACATCGCGCACATAGGCCTCGCGGGTGTTGGCCGAAAGACTGCGTTCCAACATCAAATAGGCGGCGTATGAGTCGGTAATGGCGGTGGAAGACATATATATTATTATATAAGGTGTGAGGGAGATGAGTTGGGGCGGAAATTTGATAAGTGCAATCAGGTTTTGGGTCTTTACCCTCGGCTTACATAATTTTTCGCGGGGTGCAAGTTCGGCGGCACCTCGGCAAAGCCAAATTAAAACAAGTTTTCTTGTCTCTGCACTCATTTGCACTAACTTTCGCCTGTACGGCGCAAGTTAGGCTGCGCCTCGGCAAAGCCAAATTAAAACAAGTTTTATTTGTCTTTG
>JAHAWW010000235.1 GCA_018383375.1 Prevotellamassilia sp.
GATACGTAGTCTATATATAAGTATAGGCGGTTGATTGATGTGTAAACACCGCTATTAGATGTTGAGACGCCGCTTTTATGTTCGACCACCCCACTCAGGGCCGCTTGCAATTGGTTTTTCTCTATCAATTATTAAAAAATCAAAAATAATAGGTTGCGGGGTTTGTAGTTATGTTGATAATTCATAACTTTGCAACCCGAAAAAGTAGTAAACGTCAGATAACTGCTTTGTATTAAGGGGTTAAGCCTCGAAATCACAGGTTGGCAACAACCTTCCGTCCCAAATCTCTGCAGGGTTGGGGCTACGGAGACCAAGAAATCAATTTACATCTAAAATAATTAAAGACTGAAATGCCAGGATTATTAGGAAAGAAAATCGGAATGACATCCGTTTTCAGTGCCGACGGCAAGAATGTGCCGTGCACTGTAATCGAAGTAGGTCCTTGTGTGGTCACTCAGATCAAAAGCGTCGAGAAAGACGGTTATGACGCCATTCAAGTGGGTTTTCAGGATGCTAAGGAGAAAAACACCTCAGCACCTCTCATGGGTCACTTTAAGAAGGCCGGTGTAACCCCCAAGCGTCATTTGGCTGAGTTTAAGGGCTTTGACAAGGAATTTAACCTTGGTGACACCATTACCGTTGATATCTTCAGCGATGCTGACTATGTTGACGTGATTGGTACGTCTAAAGGAAAGGGTTTCCAGGGCGTTATGAAGCGTCATGGTTTCGGTGGTGTAGGTCAGTCTACACACGGTCAGGACGACCGCGCCCGCAAACCGGGTTCAATCGGCGCCTGCTCTTATCCCGCCAAGGTATTTAAAGGTACGCGTATGGGTGGCCAAATGGGTGGCGACCGCGTAACTACGCAAAACCTGAAAGTTTTGAAGGTAATCCCCGAACACAACCTCTTGCTCATCAAAGGCTCTGTGGCCGGTTGCAAAGGTTCAATCGTAATAATTGAGAAGTAATAATGGAACTTAGCGTATTAGATATTAAAGGCCAGGACACCGGCAAAAAGGTGGTCCTCGATGATGCTGTGTTCGGTATCGAACCTAACGACCATGCTATCTATCTTGACGTGAAGCGCTATCTCGCTGCTCAGCGTCAGGGTACGGCTAAGTCAAAAGAAAGAAGTGAAATCAGCGGCTCAACCCGCAAACTTGGACGTCAGAAGGGTGGCGGCGGTGCACGTCGCGGTGACATCAATTCACCTCTGCTCGTAGGTGGTGCCCGTGTTTTCGGTCCGAAGCCCCGCAACTACAGCATTAAACTCAACAAAAAGGTGACCGCTCTCGCTCGTCGCAGCGCACTCAGCTACAAAGTTCAGGAAAATGCACTTGTTGTGGTTGAAGACTTTACTTTTGACGCACCCAAGACAAAATCATTCATTGAGGTGTTGAACAACCTCCAGCTCGCCGACAAGAAGGTGCTCGTTGTTCTCCCCGGTTCAGACAAGAACGTTTATCTCTCAGCACGCAACCTGCCCAATGCCAAATTGGCTATCGCCAGCGATATCAACACCTACGGTGTGCTCAATGCCGGCGTGATGGTTGTTACGGAAGGCTCAATCGAAAAGATTCAAGCAGTCTTGGCGAAATAAACAATAACAAGCTAACAACAACGAAATGGCATTTATCATAAAACCCCTTATCACTGAAAAAGCCAACAAGCTCACCGAAAAACGTAATGTTTATACGTTTATCGTGCGCCCCGAAGCCAACAAGAGTGAAATCAAGGCAGAGGTTCAGGCTATGTATGGTGTGAAAGTGGATAGCGTAAACACTTGCATCTATGCAGGTAAGAATAAAAGCCGCTATACCCGCTCCGGCCTTGTGAAAGGTCGTACAAACGCTTTCAAGAAAGCATGTGTAACCCTTAAGGAGGGCGAAACAATCGATTTTTATAGCAATATCTAAATAAAAGATGGCAGTACGTAAATTCAAGCCCACAACACCGGGCCAGAGACACAAGATTATTGGTACGTTCGAAGAAATCACTGCATCCGTACCAGAAAAATCTCTCGTTTGCGGTAAGATCTCAACTGGTGGTCGTAACCACGCCGGTAAAATGACGGTTCGTTATATCGGCGGCGGTCACAAACGCAAGTTCCGTTTCATTGACTTCAAACGTGAGAAAGATGGTGTTCCCGCTGTCGTAAAAACAATCGAATACGACCCCAACCGTTCGGCTCGTATCGCTTTGCTCTTTTACGCAGACGGTGAAAAACGTTACATTATCGCTCCCAACGGTCTGAAGGTTGGTGCGCAGCTCATGTCAGGTGCTGACGCCGCTCCTGAGGTAGGTAACAGCCTTCCCCTGAAGAACATTCCCGTAGGTACCGTTATTCACAACATCGAGCTCCGCCCCGGACAAGGTGCTATCCTCGTTCGTTCAGCTGGTAACTTCGCTCAGCTCACCTCTCGTGAAGGTGACTACTGTGTTGTTAAGTTGCCTTCAGGCGAAACTCGCAAGATTTTGAGTGCTTGCAAGGCTACTGTAGGTAGTGTGGGCAACTCAGACCACGCTCTCGAAAGCTCTGGTAAAGCAGGTCGCTCTCGCTGGCTCGGTCGTCGTCCTCACAACCGTGGTGTCGTTATGAACCCTGTAGACCACCCGATGGGTGGTGGTGAAGGTCGCCAGTCTGGTGGTCACCCCCGCTCACGTACCGGTCTGTATGCTAAGGGTCTGAAGACACGCTCACCGAAGAAGCAGTCCAATAAGTACATTATTGAAAGACGTAAAAAGTAACAAGCACTAAAATAGAACATCTATGAGTCGTTCATTAAAAAAAGGCCCTTACATAGCTGTCTCTTTGGAGAAGAAAATTCTCGCCATGAACGAAAGTGGCAAAAAGAGCGTTGTTAAGACCTGGGCACGCGCTTCAATGATTTCGCCCGATTTCGTTGGCCATACCGTAGCCGTACACAACGGCAACAAGTTTATCCCTGTTTACGTAACGGAAAATATGGTAGGCCACAAACTCGGTGAATTTGCACCCACTCGCAAGTTCGGCGGCCACGCAGGTAACAAGAAAAAGTAAGAGCTCGACATCCAACCGACATTAAAAAGAAAAATAATAAATGGGAGCAAGAAAAAGATTAGCGGCTGAAGCAAGAAAAGAAGCCCGCAAGACCCAATATTTCGCTAAACTGCGAAATGTTCCCTCCTCTCCCCGCAAGATGCGCTACGTGGTAGACCTCGTGCGCGGTATGGAGGTAAATCGCGCCCTCGGTACGCTCAAATTCTCAAAGAAAGCAGCCTCACTCGACGTTGAAAAAGTGTTGCGCTCTGCTATCGCCAACTGGGAACAGAAGAATGACCGTAAAGCTGAGGAAGGCGAATTGTACATCACCCGTATCTTCGTTGACGAAGGCGTTACACTCAAGCGTATGCGTCCCGCACCTCAAGGCCGTGGCTATCGCATCCGCAAACGTTCAAACCATGTCACGATTTTCGTGGGTACCAAAACTAATGATTAACTGAAAGACAAGTATGGGACAAAAAGTAAATCCGATAAGTAACCGACTTGGAATTATCCGCGGCTGGGACTCAAACTGGTTCGGAGGCTCTAACTTCGGTGACAACTTGCTCGAAGATAGCAAAATCCGTAAATATCTTGAAGCCCGTTTGGCTAAAGCCAGCGTCTCTCGCATCGTGATTGAGCGTACACCCAAACTCATTACCATCACCGTATGCACATCACGCCCGGGTTTAATCATTGGTAAAGGTGGACAGGAAGTCGACAAACTCAAAGGCGAGTTGAAAAAGGTCACCGACAAAGAGGTGCAAATCAATATTTTTGAGATTAAGCGCCCCGACCTCGACGCCACAATCGTAGGTAAGAGCATCGCTCGCCAGGTTGAAGGCAAGATTGCTTACCGCCGCGCCATCAAGATGGCTATCGCCAACGCTATGCACGCCGGTGCCGAAGGTATCAAAGTGCAAATCTGCGGACGTCTCAATGGTGCTGAAATGGCACGTAAGGAAATGTTCAAAGAAGGCCGTACGCCTCTGCACACTTTCCGCGCCGACATCGACTACTGTCAGACCGAAGCCCTTACAAAGGTGGGTCTGCTCGGCATCAAGGTTTGGATTTGCCGTGGCGAAGTATATGGCAAACGTGACCTCGCACCTAACTTTACTCCTGAAAAGGACAATGGCCGTGGCAATGGTTATGGCAATGGTGGCCGTAAGTTCCGTGGCAAAAGAAACAACAACCGCTAAAAGTTAGAGTATTATGTTACAACCCAAAAGAACAAAATACAGAAGACCGCAAAAGGGCCGCTGCAAAGGTAACGCCCACCGCGGCACACAGCTGGCTTTCGGTAGCTTCGGCATTAAGAGTCTCGACACACACTGGCTCACCGGCCGTCAAATCGAAGCTGCGCGTATTGCAATGACCCGTTATATGCAGCGTGAGGGTCAGAGCTGGATTCGCATCTTCCCCGACAAACCTATCACCAAGAAACCTGCCGACGTACGTATGGGTAAGGGTAAAGGTGATCCCGTCGGTTATGTATTCCCCATCACTCCGGGCCGTATCATCTTTGAGATTGAAGGCGTTCCCTTTGATGTGGCAAAAGAAGCCCTGCGCCTCGCCGCTCAAAAACTTCCCGTAACCACAAAATTCATCGTAAGACCTGACTACGATCAAAAGGCTTGATTATGAAGATTGCAGAAATTAGACAAATTCCCGCCAATGAATTGGCTGAGCGTATTGATGCCGAAGTGGCTAAATACAACCAGATGTGCATCAATCATAGCGTCTCTCCTCTTGAAAATCCTTCACAGATTAAGGCCGCACGTCGTACGATTGCCCGAATGAAAACTGTGTTGAGAGAACTTGAACTTAACAAATAAAATCAGTTCGGATGGAAGCTAGAAATTTAAGAAAAACAAGACAGGGTGTTGTTATCAGCGCTAAGATGGACAAAACCATTGTAGTGGCTGCCAAGTTCAAAGAGAAGCACCCCATATATGGTAAATTCGTCTCCAAGACTAAGAAGTATCATGTTCACGACGAGAAGAATGACTGCAACGTAGGCGATACGGTAGCAATCATGGAAACTCGCCCTTTGAGCAAGACCAAACGTTGGAGAGTTGTAGAAATCGTTGAAAGAGCTAAGTAATTATGATACAAACTGAGTCCAGACTTACAGTTGCCGATAACAGCGGCGCTCGCGAAGCTCTCTGTATCCGCGTACTCGGCGGTACAAAGCGTCGCTATGCTTCTGTTGGTGACGTGATTGTCGTTGCAGTAAAGAACGTCATCCCGTCAAGTGAAATTAAAAAAGGTGCTGTTTCAAAAGCCTTGATCGTACGCACGAAGAAAGAAATCCGTCGCGCCGACGGTTCTTACATCCGTTTCGATGACAACGCTTGCGTGTTGCTCAACAATGCCGGTGAGTTGCGCGGAAGCCGTATCTTCGGTCCGGTTGCCCGTGAACTTCGTGCCGTCAACATGAAGGTCGTATCTTTGGCACCCGAGGTTCTTTAATTAAAGTAAACAAGATTAGTAATGGCAAAATTACATATCAAGACAGGCGATATGGTGTTCGTCAACACCGGCAAGGACAAAGGCAAGACCGGTAAGGTCCTCAAAGTCCTTGTTTCAGAACAGCGTGCCATCGTCGAAGGCGCTAACATCGTGACCAAGAGTCAGAAACCCAGCGCTAAGAACCCCCAAGGTGGTTTTGTGAAGATGGAAGCCCCCATCCACATCTCCAACCTCAATGTGCTCGATCCTCAGAGCAACAAGCCGACTCGCATCGGCCGTCGCAAGAATGAGGAAGGCAAATTGGTTCGTTATGCTAAAAAATCAGGAGAGGAGATTAAGTAATGAGTAATACAGCAAGTCTTAAAAAGGAATACGCCGAGCGCATTGCCCCGGCCTTGATGAAGCAGTTCAACTATTCTTCTTCAATGCAAATTCCCGTACTCAAGAAGATTGTCATCAATCAGGGCTTGGGTATCGCCACTGCCGACAAGAAGATTATTGATGTAGCCATCAATGAGCTTACTGCAATTACCGGCCAGAAAGCCGTTCCCACGCTTTCACGCAAAGACGTGTCAAACTTCAAACTTCGTAAGAAGATGCCTATCGGCGTTACTGTGACACTGCGTCGTGAGCGTATGTATGAATTCCTTGAGAAGCTCGTGCGCGTGGCTTTGCCCCGTATTCGCGACTTCAAAGGTATCCAGAGCAAACTTGATGGCCGCGGCAACTACACCCTCGGTATTCAGGAGCAGATTATCTTCCCCGAAATCAACATCGACGCCATTGACCGTCTGCTCGGTATGAACATCACTTTCGTTACGAGTGCTCCTACCGACGAAGAGGGTTACGCTCTTCTCAAAGAGTTCGGTCTGCCTTTCAAAAACGCTAATAACAAATAATACGATATGGCAAAAGAATCAATGAAAGCTCGTGAGGTTAAGCGAGCCAAATTAGTCGCCAAGTATGCTGAGAAGCGCAAAGCGTTGAAGGAAATTGTCAACAAGTCAAACGATCCTGCAGAAGCATACGAAGCAGCTCGTAAACTTCAGGCAATTCCCCGTAATGCAAACCCCATCCGCCTTCACAACCGTTGCAAACTGACCGGTCGTCCCAAGGGTTACATCCGTCTCTTCGGTCTTTCCCGTATTCAGTTCCGCGAGATGGCCTCAAACGGTCTCATCCCTGGTGTGAAGAAAGCCAGCTGGTAATGGCATCCCAAGAAACAAATTCTATTTTTTAATATTGTCGGGGAGTCCCGATTAATTAAAACACATTATGACTGATCCAATAGCAGATTATTTGACGCGATTGCGCAACGCTATCCAGGCCAAGCACCGTGTAGTTGAAGTGCCCGCATCAAATTTGAAGAAGGACATCACCAAAATCCTTTTCGAGAAAGGATACATTCTCAACTTCAAGTTTGAGGAAGATGGTCCTCAAGGTACAATCAAAATCGCTCTGAAGTATGATCCCCAGAGCAAGGTTAACGCCATCAAGAGCTTAACCCGTGTTTCCAAGCCCGGTATGCGTAAATACACCGGCTATCGTGAAATGCCGAGAGTAATTAACGGATTGGGTATTGCTATCATATCCACTTCCAAAGGTGTGATGACCGACAAAGAAGCCGCCGAGCTCAAGATTGGTGGTGAAGTCCTTTGCTACGTTTACTAATATTAGGAGGAATAACATGTCAAGAATAGGTAAATTGCCGATTAACATCCCTGCAGGTGTCACTGTCACTCTGAAGGATAATGTAGTGTCTGTAAAAGGACCGAAGGGTGAATTAAGCCAAGCTGTTGATCCTTCTATCATCGTAAACATTGAAGACAACGTCATCACGTTCTCTATCGATGAGGCAAATGTAGATGTCAGCAACAAGCAGAAGCAGGCCTTCCATGGTCTTTACCGTGCCCTTGTCAACAACATGGTTGTTGGTGTATCGCAAGGCTACAAGAAAGAAATGGAGCTTGTTGGTGTAGGTTACCGTGTTTCAAACCAGGGCAACATCGTTGAGTTTGCACTTGGTTACACTCACAGCATTTTCATCCAATTGCCGCCTGAAATCAAGGTAGAGACTAAGTCAGAAAGAAATAAGAACCCGTACATTTGTCTGGAGTCTTGTGACAAGCAACTCCTCGGACTTGTTTGCGCTAAGATTCGTTCTTTCCGCAAGCCCGAGCCTTATAAAGGTAAAGGTATCTTGTTTGTTGGCGAACAGATTCGTCGCAAGTCTGGTAAGTCAGCAGGTGCAAAGTAATTTAAGACGATAAGATTATGACAACGAAAAAAGAACAAAGACGCCTCAAGATAAAATGTCGGGTACGTAATAAGGTATCTGGTACCGCCCAGTGCCCCCGCTTATCTGTATTCAGAAGCAACAAACAAATCTACGCACAGATTATCAACGACGAAACCGCTTCAACGCTCGTAGCTGCCTCTTCGCTTGGTATGGAAAAGATGCCTAAGAAAGAGCAGGCCGCCCAGGTAGGTGAGGCAGTCGCCAAGAAAGCCCTCGAAGCAGGCATCTCATCTGTGGTATTTGATCGTAATGGTTATCTCTATCACGGCCGTGTGAAAGAAGTAGCAGACGGCGCCCGTAAAGGAGGACTTAAATTCTAATGATTATGGCAAACAGAGTAATAGTAAACAACGAAGAATTAAAGGATAGACTCGTTGCTATCAATCGTGTAGTAAAAGTTACCAAGGGTGGTCGTACCTTCACATTTGCAGCCATCGTTGTAGTTGGTGACGGCAAAGGTGTCATCGGCTACGGTCTTGGTAAGGCCGGCGAAGTTACCGCTGCCATTGCCAAAGGTGTAGAAGCTGCCAAGAAAAACTTGGTCAAGGTTCCTGTAATCAAAGGCACTGTGCCCCACGAGCAAACCGCACACTTCGGTGGTGCTGAGGTCATCATCCTCCCCGCTTCTGAGGGTACTGGTGTTGTAGCCGGTGGCGCTATGCGTGCCGTGCTCGAGAGCGTCGGCATCAAGGATGTTTTGGCCAAGTCAAAAGGTTCTTCCAACCCCCACAACTTGGTAAAGGCTACCATCCTCGCTCTGAGCGAGATGCGCGATGCCCGCACTGTGGCTCAGCATCGTGGTATTTCTATGGAAAAAGTATTCAGAGGATAATAACGATATGGCAACGATAAAGATTAAGCAAACCAAGAGCAGAATCGGTGCTCCCATCGATCAGAAAAGAACGCTCGATGCCCTGGGCCTTACCAAAATGAATCGTATCGTCGAAGTCGAAGATTCAGCATCACTCCGTGGTATGTTGCGTAAGGTTCACCATTTGATAACGATCGTAGACTAATCCATTAATTCAACGAAAGTCATGAAATTACATACTTTAAAACCTGCTGCAGGTTCAACCCACACACGTAAACGCATTGGTCGTGGTCCCGGCTCTGGCATGGGCGGCACCTCTACGCGTGGTCATAAGGGTGCCAAGCAGCGTTCAGGTTACAGCAAGAAGATTGGTTTTGAAGGTGGTCAGATGCCTTTGCAGCGTCGTCTGCCCAAGTTCGGCTTCAAAAACATCAACCGTGTTGAATACAAAGCCATCAATTTGGCCACTCTTCAGGCTTTGGCCGAAGCTAAGGGTCTCACCAAGATTGGTGTTGACGAACTCGTAGCCGCAGGCTTCGTGTCACCCAAGCACTTGGTTAAAATCCTGGCTACTGGCGAACTTACCGCCAAGCTGTCTGTAGAGGCTCACGCCTTCTCTAAGAGCGCCGAGGCTGCTATCGTCGCAGCTGGTGGCACCGCAACTGTAATCTAAAAGTCTCCCTTAAATGAAAAAAATCATCGAGACGATAAAGAGCATTTGGAGAATTGAGGATTTGAAATCTCGAATCCTCATCACTCTCCTTTTTGTGCTCGTCTATCGTTTTGGCTCGTTCATTGTGTTGCCAGGCATCGATCCGGGTCCTGAGGGCCTTCTTGCCTTGCGCGACCAGACCGACGACGGCCTGATGTCCCTGCTGAATATGTTCTCGGGTGGTGCATTCTCAAATGCCTCCGTTTTCGCTTTGGGTATTATGCCCTATATTTCAGCTTCGATTGTCATCCAGTTGTTGGCCATCGCTGTGCCTTATTTCCAGAAGATGCAGCGTGAGGGCGAAAGCGGTCGACGCAAAATCAACCAATACACCCGCTATCTGACCATTGCCATTTTGGTGTTCCAGGCTCCGGCCTACCTCATCAATCTTCACAACACCGTGGGCAATGCGTTCAAGGTTGAGATGGGCATGTCGTTCATCATCACCTCGACCATTATCATGGCAGCCGGCAGTATGTTCATTCTTTGGCTCGGTGAGCGCATCACCGACAAAGGTGTGGGCAATGGTGTGTCGTTGATTATTATGATTGGTATTATTGCCCGTCTTCCCGAGGCTTTGGGTCAAGAGTTTGTCAATGCTCTTTCGGCCAGCCAGGGTGGTGGACTTGTGAAGTTCCTTTTCGAGATTATCGCCTTGCTCTTTGTTATGGCATTGGCCATCCTTCTCGTCAAGGCCACCCGCAAGGTGCCCGTGCAATATGCCAAACGCATTGAAGGTGGTCGCCAGTTGGGCGGTGCACGTCAGTACATCCCCTTGAAGCTCTTTGCCGCCAACGTAATGCCTATCATTTTTGCTCAGGCTATTATGTTCATTCCTCTCACCATTGTGTCTACCAGCACCAATGTGAGTGGTTTTTGGCTCAGCTTCCGTGACCACACCAGTGTTGCCTACAATGTAGTTTTGGTTGTGCTTATCATCGCATTCACCTATTTCTACACGGCAATCACGCTCAATCCCGTTCAGATGGCCGAAGATATGAAGCGCAACAACGGTTTCATTCCCGGTGTTAAACCCGGCAAACCGACGGCCGATTATCTCGACACCGTAATGTCTCGTATCCTGTTGCCCGGTTCGCTGTTCATCTCGCTGATTGCCATCCTGCCCGCCTTTGCAGGCGTGTTTGGCGTTAGTCAGGGCTTTGCACAGTTCTTTGGTGGCACCTCTCTTTTGATTTTGGTCGGTGTTGTGCTCGACACGCTCCAACAAATAAAGAGTCACATTCAAGTGAGAGGCTACGATGGCCTTCTGGTATCCGGTCATGCACGTTCTCATTCAGGTCGTCTTTCCGCCTATTGATAAGCGAGGATGATTTATCTGAAGACAAACGATGAAATAGAGTTGTTGCGCAAGGCCAACTTGTTGGTAAGCGCAACACTCACCGAAATAGCAAAAGTCATCCGTCCGGGTTTGACCACTCGTCAGTTGGATCGGTTGGCAGAGGCCTTTATCCGCGACCACGGGGCCACGCCCACTTTCAAGGGCTTCCCCAACCCCTATGGCCCGGCTTTTCCCGCCTCAATTTGCACATCAGTCAATCATGTTGTCGTTCATGGCATCCCCAACGACGTGCCTCTCAAAGAGGGCGATATCGTTTCGGTAGATTGCGGTGTATCACTTAATGGTTTTTGCGGTGACTCTTGCTACACATTTTGTGTGGGTGAAGTCAAGTCCGAGGTCAAGCAACTCCTTGCCACAACAAAGGAAGCCCTTTATAAAGGTATTGAGCAAGCCATCGTTGGGCATCGCATTGGCCATATCGGCCACGCCATCCAGACCCATTGCGAGCAGCAGGGCTACGGCGTAGTCCGTGAATTAGTTGGTCACGGTATAGGTCACGAAATGCATGAAGACCCGCAGGTGCCCAACTATGGTAGTACAACCAGCGGTCCGGAAATCAAAAATGGTCTTTGCATTGCCATCGAGCCCATGATTACACAAGGCAGTCACAAAATAGGGCTGCTCCCCGACAAATGGGGAATTGTCACCCTCGATGGCCGCATGGCTGCTCATTTCGAGCACACCATCGCCATCTACGACGGCAAACCACACCTTATGTCATCGTTTGACACCATCGAACAAATCGAAATTCAGAAGAGATAAATTATGGCCAAACAGTCTGCAATAGAACAAGACGGCGTCATCGTTGAAGCCTTAAGCAACGCCATGTTTCGCGTTGAACTGGAAAACGGTCACGAAATCACCGCACATATCTCCGGCAAGATGAGAATGCATTATATCAAAATTCTCCCCGGTGATAAGGTGAAAGTAGAAATGAGTCCGTATGACCTTTCAAAAGGCCGCATCGTGTTTAGATACAAATAAATTATATCAGATATGAAGACAAGAGCATCTTTGAAGAAGCGTTCAGCCGACTGCAAGATTGTGCGTCGCAAGGGACGTCTGTTCGTGATTAACAAGAAAAACCCCAAGATGAAAATGCGTCAGGGTTAAACAAAAATCGCATAACAACTCAAATTAGTATATGGCAATAAGAATTGTTGGTGTTGATTTGCCTCAAAACAAGAGAGGTGAAATCGCCTTGACCTATATTTTTGGTATAGGTCGCAGTAGCTCGGCTAAGATTTTAGACAAAGCCGGCGTAGACAGGGATCTTAAAGTTAAGGATTGGACCGATGACCAAGCCGCAAAGATTCGTCAAATCATCGGAGCTGAATACAAAGTCGAGGGTGACCTCCGCTCTGAGATTCAGATGAACATCAAACGCCTTATGGACATCGGCTGTTATCGTGGTGTACGTCACCGTATCGGTTTGCCCGTACGTGGTCAGAGCACGAAAAACAACGCCCGCACCCGCAAGGGCCGCAAGAAGACAGTCGCTAACAAGAAAAAAGCTACCAAATAATAAATAACGAATATGGCAAAGAAAACAGTTGCAGCTAAGAAGCGTAACGTAAAGGTTGACGCCGTTGGTCAGCTCCACGTTCACAGCTCATTCAACAATATCATCGTGTCTTTGGCCAACAGCGAGGGTCAGATTATTTCTTGGTCTTCTGCCGGTAAGATGGGTTTCCGTGGCTCTAAAAAGAACACCCCCTACGCCGCTCAGATGGCCGCCCAAGACTGCGCAAAGGTAGCTTATGATTTAGGTCTCCGCAAGGTGAAGGCTTATGTAAAAGGTCCGGGCAATGGCCGCGAGTCTGCCATCCGTGCCTGTCATGGTGCCGGCATTGAGGTAACCGAGATTATCGACGTTACTCCGCTGCCCCACAATGGCTGCCGTCCTCCCAAACGCAGAAGAGTATAATTTTTCATCCTAACGCTTTAATTAGAAATCAATATGGCAAGATATATTGGACCCAAGTCACGTATTGCCCGCCGTTTCGGAGAGGCTATCTATGGACCTGACAAAGTGCTTTCAAAACGCAACTTCCCTCCCGGCCAGCACGGAAACTCACGTCGTCGCAAGACCTCTGAATATGGTATCATGTTGGCAGAGAAGCAGAAAGCCAAATACACCTATGGTGTGCTCGAGAAGCAATTCCGCAATCTCTTTGAGAAAGCCTCACGTCAGAGCGGTATTACCGGTGAGTTGCTTTTGCAGGCCCTCGAATGCCGTCTCGACAATGTGGTATATCGTCTTGGCATCGCTCCCACTCGTGCCGCAGCTCGTCAGCTTGTAAGTCACAAGCACATCACCGTCGATGGCAAAGTGGTCAACATCGCTTCTTTCAGCGTCAAGCCCGGCCAGATTGTTGGTGTTCGTGAGCGCTCTAAGTCACTCGAAGTGATTGCTGACGCCCTCGCCGGTTTCAACCACAGCAAATATCCCTGGATTGAATGGGATGAGTCAGCCAAAGCCGGTAAGTTCCTCCACAAGCCCGAACGTGCCGACATTCCTGAAAACATCAAGGAACAGCTGATTGTCGAGTTGTACTCTAAAAACTAATTAAAAATCGGAATTTCATGGCGATATTAGCATTTCAAAAACCTGACAAGGTCATCATGCTCGAAAACACGGCAACGTTTGGAAAGTTCGAATTCCGTCCGTTGGAGCCTGGTTTCGGCACGACGATTGGAAATGCGTTGCGTCGCATCCTCCTCTCTTCGCTTGAAGGCTTTGCCATCAACACCATCAAGATTGCCGGTGTTGAACACGAATTCGCCTCGGTTCCGGGAGTGCGTGACGATGTAACGAACATCATTCTCAACTTGAAGCAAGTGCGCTTCAAACAGTTGGTGGAAGAATTTGAAACAGAGAAGGTAACTCTCACCGTGTCCAATACCGAGGTCTTTAAGGCCGGCGACATCAACAAAGAGCTTACCGGATTTGAAGTGTTAAATCCCGAATTGGTGATTTGTCATCTCGATTCAAAAGCCACAATGCAAATCGAACTGACCATCAACAAGGGCCGTGGCTACGTCCCCGCTGATGAGAACAGAGAGTTTTGCCCCGATGTTCACACCATTCCCATCGATTCGATTTACACCCCTATCCGCAACGTGAAATACACCGTCGAGCCCTACCGTGTCGAGCAAAAGACCGACTACGATAAACTCGTCTTGGAAATCACCACGGATGGTTCCATTCAGCCCAAAGAAGCACTTAAAGAGGCCGCAAAAATCCTCATCCATCACTTCATGCTCTTCTCCGACGAGAAGATCACCATCGACGACTCCGCCGATTTGGAAAATGAAGAGTTCGACGAGGAAGTTTTGAGAATGCGTCAGCTCCTCAAGACCAAACTCTCAGACATGAACCTCTCCGTTCGTGCCCTCAACTGCCTCAAGGCAGCCGATGTTGAAACACTCGGCGACCTCGTACAGTTTAACAAAAACGACCTCCTCAAGTTCCGCAACTTTGGTAAGAAATCGCTCACTGAGCTTGATGATTTGCTCGAGAGTCTGAATCTGTCGTTTGGAACCGACATTACCAAGTATAACTTAGATAAAGATTAATTCTAATGAGACACAATAAAAAATTCAACCATCTGAGTCGTACTGCTTCTCACCGTGCAGCCCTGTTGTCCAACATGGCCTGCTCGTTGATCAAGCACAAAAGAATCACTACGACTCTCGCCAAGGCTAAGGCCTTGAAACAATATGTAGAGCCGCTTATCACCAAGTCAAAGAACGACACCACCAACTCTCGTCGTGTTGTCTTCAGCTACCTCCAAGATAAGTATGCTGTGACCGAACTCTTCCAGGAAATCTCTGTCAAGGTCGCCGATCGTCCGGGTGGTTACACTCGTATCCTCAAGACCGGTTTCCGTCAGAGCGATGGTGCTGATATGTGTATCATCGAGTTGGTAGACTACAACGAGAACATGGCCAAGACGGCTAAAAAAGCCACCCGTACCCGTCGTTCACGTCGTTCTGCCGCCGCCGAAGCACCTGCTGCCGAGGCCGCTCAGACCGAAGCACCTGCCGAAGAGGCTCCCAAGGCTGAATAATCTTATTGGCCTCAATAATCTTAAAAGCGCGTCGAACCTTTCGGCGCGCTTTTTTGTTGTATAAAGACGACATCTGCCCGTTCTCATAACCAGTTGATGGTGCAAATACCCCCTAATATCGATAGATAAACAAAAATTTAACAACCGGGGGTAGTTGATGTCTTTTTTTAATAAATTTGCCGGTATAAAGAAGAATTTATGCAAGGCTTAGCCTCAATCGGCCTTGTTCGATATTTCATCTAATCACTGTTTACTTATGAAAAAACTTTACTTTTTTAAGAAGTGGTGCACGTTGCTCATTGGTCTTAGTCTTGGCCTCGTTGCTTCGGCACAGACAGAAATCATTCAGGATGGCATTCGCTTCACCCTCAAAGCCGACGGAACGGCAGAGGCCGGTGAGGTCGTCACAATCACCAACTACGAAAACTCGGGGACCGATGACGAACCGTGGACACCAGTCGATGGGGAGTTCACTATCGTGGTGCCCCCCTATGTCTATGATGCCGACGGCACGTGCCACACCGTTACAGCCATAGGCGACCAATTCTCTTGGACCGACACGCTTTATAGAGCCTCCACAATCTGCTTCCCTTCCACGTTGAAACAAGTCGACGCCACTTTCTTGTCATCTCATAGTTGCTACGTGATTGTCTGCGGAGCTCTCGAGCCGCCCGCCATTGTCAATCCCCACCGCTGTCCTCCCGGTATGAAGCTCTATGTCCCCTCTGAGTCTGTCAATACATACAGGTCGAGTGAGAGCGATTGGGGCCCTTATTCCACCATGCGCGTGAGATCCGTTAGCAGTATGTACACTTATGCCACTAAGGCCCAGGCCGACGGCACGCTGGCAATCACCAGTCTTGCCAATTTCAGGCCCTCATTCATCTCAGATGTGGTCTTTCCCGACCAAATCGATGGCACGGCCGTCACCAAGATAAGCGGCAACATCCCCGCCCTCAGTGTCACTGTGCCCGAAGGCGTTACCCAATATGCCAGCAGTATATCCTATGGCACTATCGAAGTGCGTTTGCCATCTACGGTCAAGGCCCTTCCGAAGTATAGCTTTTACGCCTATCCTTATAACGGTATTCGTTCTCGTCTTTTGGAGCGTGTCTTCCTCTCTGAGGGTTTGGACAGCATCGGTGAGGGCGCGTTCAGTCATTGCGACCATCTGAAGCAGCTCCGCATCCCCTCCACCGTCAGCTTCATCGGCGACGGTCAGTCGTGTTTGCATGCCCTTGAAGCCTTTGATGTGGACGAGCGCAATGCCTATTATGTCAGTCGCGACGGTGTGCTCTTCACAAGAGACTTGACCACTCTCCAGCAATATCCTTCAGGCAAGACCGATATCGCCTACACCGTGCCCGAGGGCGTCAAGACCATTGCCGCCTGGAGCCTTGAAGATGCCCGAAACCTGCGCTCGCTGCGTCTGCCCACCACGCTCGACAGTATAGGCGATTATGCGTTCAATCTCGACACGCTGCTCACTGACATCCACTTCACCACGGCCGAGCCACCTTCAGTGGGAAGAATGTTTTACTCCGACACCGAACATGTCGATGAGTTTTATGCACGCTGCAAGCTCTTTGTACCCATTGGTGCCGCAGCCGCCTATGAACAGAACGCTACATTGGCCCGTTTCTCTCAAGTGGCCGAAGAACAGGTTGACGCCGTTGAGGCCATTTCTGCCGCCGCTCCCGTTCCCGTGGTCGACTACGACCTGAGTGGCCGCCGCGTCAAGTCGGGCCATGGTCTGATCATCCGCCGCATGAGCGACGGCACCACGCACAAACTCTATCGCTCTCGTAAACATTGAAAGGGTAGGGCGAGAGCAAAGAGCGATATGTAGGAGGAAACCAAAGGCAAATTCGTTTCGCTTGCCGAGTCTCCGCCCAACTTGCAAGCCCAGAAAGGGTGTAACATGAATCAGCCCGGGTCGTCAGGCCTGGGCTGATATGTTCCCACTATTGTCCGGCCGCTCAAAAACAACATTTCCCCTCCCTACCCAAAGTTTTGCCTTTTTCCCAATCACCCAATCACGCCCCTTGTAACACTCTGATAATCCGATAGATGCTGTGATTGAACGCTTCAATCACGCCAATCACGCCAATCACACCAATCACACCTCGTCACTCATACCTTCGTTGGCAATCGAGGTCGGAACCATTCACAATGTTAAAAAGTAACAAAAATCGCAGTTCTCTTCCTTATCGTTCTTCTTTAATATATCTGACCTAACTGTTTGGGCACTAATGGGATAACGCCAATCCTGCCAGAGGCCGCTTATTGCAATTTGCTATTTGGGGGTTGCATAATTGGTTGAATTTTAGTAATTTCGCGAACGAAAAATCAAAAAACAACCCAAAGTGTCAATGAAAACCACCTTACATACCCTCATGCTCGGACTTGCACTCGTGGCTGCTGCGCCTTCATACGCTCAGACGCTCGAGAGCGATGCTATGCCTGTGCACTCTCAGGCAGAGCGCTTCGTGGCCGAAGCGCCCGTGGCATCTCTGGAGGTGGCTGTACCCAAGGGTGATAAAGGCAAAACCACGGTGTCGACGCCCCAGGGCGACAACATCGTGCGCACAGCGCTCCAATATCTCGGGGCCCGTTATCGTAGCGGTCATTCCGGCCCAACGGCCTTCGACTGCTCCGGTTTCACCAACTACGTTTATGGTCGCCAAAGCATCAACATTAGCCGGTCATCGCGCACACAATTCCGCGAAGGCACCCCCATTTACGACACATCGGCCCTCCAAAAAGGCGACCTCGTGTTTTTCGGCGGCTCGCGCTCATCGCGCACCGTAGGCCATGTCGGCATTGTCACCGACGTCAACCCGGCCACCGGCCAGTTCAAGTTTGTGCATGCCGCGCGCACGGGAGTTAAAGTCGACGACAGCAATTCCGCCTACTACAAAAGCCGATACATCGGTGCCCGACGCATAGTTCAAAACTAATTGCCACATAATAGGGCGACTCCAACGGGGTCGCCTGTTTTTTTACACAAAAAAACTCCGACAATATGCTATTTTCTATTCTTCAAGCCGCCTCGGCCGAAGTGACAACCAATCTCGACATCATCTTGCGCAAACTCTTTGAACTGGGTGTCACCGCCGGCAAGCATCTGCTGGTGGCGGCCTTGGTCTTTGTGGTGGGCCGTCTCATCATTGGCATCATCAACAAACTCGTGGCCAAGCTCCTCAGCCGTCGCCATATCGACGCCAGTGTGCAGAGTTTCTTGCGTAGTCTCGTCAAGATTATGCTCACCGTGTTGCTCATCATCTCCGTCATTGGAGCGTTGGGCGTCAATACCACCTCGTTTGCCGCCCTCTTGGCCTCGGCCGGTGTGGCCATCGGTATGGCCCTTTCCGGCAACCTTCAAAACTTTGCCGGCGGTTTGGTTATCCTGCTCTTCAAGCCCTATCGCGTGGGCGACTGGATTGAGGTGCAAGGCGTGCAGGGCAAGGTGCAGGAAATCCAAATCTTCCACACCCTCCTGCTGCAGGCCGACAACAAAGTCGTCTTCATCCCCAACGGGTCGATGAGCACCGCCGTCGTTGTCAACTACACCCGCACCGACACCCGTCGCGTCGAGTGGACCGTCGGTATCGACTATGGCGAGAGCGTCGACAAAGCCAAAGACGTTATTCTCAACACCATCAAGGCCGACCAACGCATACAGACCGACCCCGAACCCGCCGTGCTCGTATCGGCCTTGGCCGACAGCAGCGTAAACCTCACCGTCAGAGTCTGGGTCAAAAACGACGACTATTGGCCGGTGTTCCACGACATCTACAATCAAATCTACGACCAGTTTAATGCCGCCGGCATCAGCATCCCCTTCCCGCAGCAGACCGTTCACATCGTCAAAGACTGATTTTAACCTCGCTTTTAGACAAAAACAGCAAAAAAAAAGAGCAAAATTTGCGACTTATCTGATTATTGTCTAATTTTGCAACCCGCTAAGAGTATGCAAAATCAAATCAAAACAAAATAAAAACAAAATCTCAAGATGATTGTAGTACCCGTTAAGGAGGGCGAAAACATCGAACGCGCCCTGAAGAAATTCAAAAGAAAATTCGAAAAGACCGGCGTTGTCAAAGAACTCCGCGCCCGTCAGCAGTTTGACAAACCTTCTGTATTGAAGCGTTTGGCCAAGGAGCACGCCGTTTACGTGCAGAAGCTCCGTCGTGCAGAAGACTAATCTTCAGATTGCCGAAATGAATAAAGGGATACCTCTGTCTAAGAGCGTGTCCCTTATCTTTTTTATAATCCCTCTGCAAAGACACCATCAGCTTGTCGTCATTCACATGCTCTGCCCATGACCGTCGTTGCCGACTTTATTGACTATCTTCGCGTGGATTGCGGCTATTCTGCCACCACCCTGCGCACCTATCGTTCCGACCTTGAAGCCCTCGAGCGTTGGCTTGCCGGGGTGGACGAAAGCCAAAGCCTCACCACCGTCGACCGCGACCTCATCCGCCGCTGGGTGGCCGCAGAGGGAGCACGCGGTGTCAAACCCCAGACCATCAAGCGGATGCTCAGTTCGCTGCGCACGTTTTTCAAATACCTCCTGCGGCAAGGCCTCGTCAAGACCGACCCTATGCGCCTCGTGTCCAATCCCAAATTGCCACGACCCCTACCGGCATTTGTGCGTGAAAACGAAATGAACCGTCTGCTCGACCATACGGCCTTTCCCGACACTTTCGCCGGTCGGCGCGACCATCTCATCCTGCTCACCTTCTACACCACCGGCATGCGCCTCTCCGAACTCGTCGGGCTCAACGTCGATAGTTTCAGTTGGTCCCGCAGTGAGGTCAAGGTGTTGGGCAAGCGCAACAAACATCGCGTCATTCCTTTTGGCGCCGAGCTTTATGCCCATTTACAAAACTATCTCGCTGAGCGGTGTCGGGTGTGTGGCACGGACGACGGACCATTTTTTATAGACGGCGAGGGCAGGCGGCTCACCGCGCCCAAAGTCCGCGAAATCGTCAAACACTACCTCGGTCTGGTCACCACCGCCCACAAGCGCACGCCCCACGTGCTCCGTCACACCTTTGCCACGGCCATGCTCAACAACGGAGCCGATCTTGAAGCCGTCAAAGACCTACTCGGCCACGAAAGCGTTGCCACCACGCAAATCTACACCCACGCCACATTCAACGAATTGCGTCAGGCCTATCTCCACGCCCATCCCCGTGCCACGGCAGACGATTGAAGCCACAGCCGCCATAGCCTTTTTGTCTTTTGACCTTCATCGCAAAATGATTATTTTTGGACAAAGAATAGAACAGGAGCCCCTCATTGGGGCTCTTTTTTTGATATTGAACCACTTACGGCGATAAAGACACGAAAAACTGTCCTTATGCCTGTCATTCCTGTCCTTATTCCCGTCGCCGCCACGCCTATGGCCGGACTATTTTGGCCATTTTTGACGCGCAAAAAGTCCCTGAGTGCTGAGATTTCATGCCGTCCGGAAAATATTCGGAGATTATTTGTCATTATAGCCCCCGGTTTTGAACAGCCTATCCTTCAGAACGTGATTGGCCACCCGTATACGTCAAAACAACCTCAATCTCAATTATGGGCGGCCTTGCAAGTCCTGAAAGGGCCGCACAAGCCGCCCCCAACAACCTCAATCTCAATTATGAGCGACCTTGCAAGCCCTGAAGGGGCGTAACATATCAGCCCAGGTCGTCAGGCCTGGGTATTGTAGTGTTTCCACTATTATCCGGCCTGCAAGGTCGGCACATTGCAGGATTGTATTGTAGAAATAACGCATTGATAATGAGGTTTTTTGTGCCGACCTTACGGGCCACAACGAGCGACATAAAAACAAATCACGCGCCCCAAAAATGTTTCGGGCGCGTGACTGTGTATAATGATGGTAAATAGGAATTACCAGATGTCTTCTTCTTGAGCACCATTGAAGATGTTCTTGGGTGCATACTCAATGAAGTCAAGGAAGAGCTGAGAGTCGAGTTTCTTGAGGGCCGACTTGAATCGGAGGTAGTAGGTCTTATTAGGCTCAAGCTGGGTCTGAATGACGATGCGGCGCATGCAAGAGTAGACTCCACTGCGGTCGCGTACGTTGAGTGTGGCCTTACCGTTACAGGTGTTGAAGTATTTCGGGCCTTTCAAGTAGCCGTGGTTACGCAGGTTCTTGTCGATTTCGGCATTTTGCGCTTGGTCTTCGGTATCTTCAGACCAGGGAATTTCGGGGTTGTCGGCGTTGACCGTCTGACGCATATCGAAGGGCAGACCGGCGGGCGAGAGACGCAAGGGGTCGTCACCGAAATAAATCTGAGCCATCGAACGGTTGGGGTTGAGCGACGTACCGAGGCGAATCTCATAGGTATCTGCGAGCGGCACAGGCGGGAGTTTGATGGTGAAATCATAAAGACCACACACGAGGAATTCGTCGCCCTGATAGTCGTTCCAGTCGGCGGCACCCGGGCACATCAGATAGAGGAAGTGGGTGTCTGAAGACTCACGCATCACGTTGTTGATGTAGCCTTTGGGGAAGAGACGATAATCGCCACCGCGGTTGTTGTTGGTGAGGATTTCGGGGAACATGGTAGTCATGTCGATACGGATGCGCTCACTGGCCAGCTGACGGCGCATTTCATCACCATAGAGCAAAATCTTGTTGATGGGATAGTAGAAACCGTTTTGGGCGTTGTTATCGTTGGCGCCATTGGTCATATTGATCAAGATGCCGGGGTTTTCTACGCCGGTTTCGGTGTAGTCACCCGTACGGCCATCATTATAAATAGACTTACGGTTGATGTAAATGCGGTGTTCACTGTCTTGCTCAAAACCGGCATCGCCCACCTGAGTCACCTTGATAAGGCCGGCATATTTACCCATAGTGGTGTAGTAGTCCCACACGTTGGTCGGCATATTAACCTTTTGGGGCTTCTTGATGCTGGCACCATACATGTAGTTGTATTCGTTGCAGTGGTGTACGAACTCGTCGTAGGCGATGTTGCCATAGAGCAGGTGATAGGCCACGAACTTATTCAGGGGGTTATCGGGGTTTTTATAGTCGCCCATAGCCTGCTCGCCATAAACTTCGGCACATTTTTGCTCAACGGCGGCGAGCACATCAGCAGCATTGGTCACGGTGCCTTCTGCGTTGACGGCCACATCAATGCCCCACTCATTTTTGTAGACGTCGTCGGTCTCGACGAAGGCGGTGAAGCCGATATAGCGTGTGGTGTTCTGACGGAAGATGGTGTTGGGCTCAGAAGAGATACGATAGTCGGTCACCTCCTCATAGTTCATCTCGTCATATTCGCGGTCGCGGTAGGCGGTGAGCGAGTCTGCCCAAGAGGTAGCTGTGAGCAGCGTACCCATAATTTTGAGGTTGTCAGCGGCGATAATGCGTTCGGCAAGATTGTCGGCAGAGGGCGCAATCACTCGGTCTACCTCATGGAGCATACCGTTGGAGAGTTCGATATCGAAGCTCAACACATGCGAGTTGGTATTGATGATATAACCACCGACGTCAGAGAGTGTGTCTTGCTCGCAGGTGAGTGTACGATCGTTGAGGTTGGAGAGGTCGAACGAACCGGGCGTGGGGAAGTCTGCAGTTTCGTAGGGGGCTTCGTCGCGGTTGTCGATGATACTGTTTTTGGCGATGAGTTCGGCCTGTTCGTAGCTCAGCTCGTCGATGCTGGAGAGACCAAGTGAAGCCACATAGGCATTGATGGCGTCATTGTTGGGGGCGAAGACGGTGTAGTTGCCTCGCGCACCGAGCACACTGGTGAGCACTGAGGCTTGGTCGGAGTTGCCGAGGCGGACGCGATCGTAGATGGCTTTAATTGAAGAAAACTTGGGAGTGGAGCTCAAGTAGTCGGTAATGGTCTGTTCGGTCTTGATGGCGAAATTACCGTCGTCTATGTTCTCGGAACATGACGTAGGGAGCGTCATTAACGCGCCGAAAGCCAAAAGACCGGCCAGGCATCGGGCAAGGAAAGTTGCTCTCGTCACAATACGTTTCATAGTGTGTATTTTTATGATTTTTGTTTGGTTATCAAGGCTTAAGCGGACCCTCAAAACCGTTAGGCTCTGATGGTCGGACGACAAAAAGTGTATAATTCTAAAATTTCGTTACAAATCTAATCAATTTCCCACTACAACTACGAGTAAGACGGGGTTATTTAACACTTTTAACATAGCGCATCTTATGGGGACGGGAAAGTGTGCGAATAATCAAGGCCTGACGACCTGGGCTGGTATGTGGCGCCCTTGCAGGGCTTGCGAGGCCGCGCTAACATGGTATGGAAAATATGGTGAATACATTTAATGTTATTGCGCGGCATTGAAAAAATATGAGGCTAACATTTTTATTAATTGGGCGGCATTGAAAAAATATGGTGAATACATTTAATGTTATTGCGAGGCAAGGCAAGGCCTGAAGGGCCGTAACATAATCGCCCAGGTCGTTAGGCCTGGGTTTGCGATATTTCCACTAAATTCCGGCCTGAAGGGTCGGCACATTGTGGGGG